>JAICTR010000035.1 GCA_025936275.1 Burkholderiales bacterium | reverse complement strand
GGGCGCATTCCGCCGTGGCTGGGACTCTGGCCGGTGCACCTGCTGATGGTGCTGCTGATCGCGATCCTCTTCTACCGGCAGGTGGCGGGATTCCGCTGGCGCGCGCTCATGGGGTAGGGGATTTCACGGAGTGCGCAAGGTATAATTTCGGGCTGCCCGCAACGGGCAGTCGATGGTCTTTCGGTACAAGAGCAGTGCCACCGCGGAGAGGTGGATGAGTGGTTTAAGTCGCACGCCTGGAAAGCGTGTTTGGGTTAACAGCCCAACGCGGGTTCGAATCCCGCCCTCTCCGCCAATCCCTCTTTGAACTTCGGCTGAACCGATGCTTGCGCGGCGCGTGCGTCGTTTTCGCGCGCCCTAACACCCGTTATCGCAAGCCTCTTCCGATCCCGGAAAATATATCGCACGTCGATGGACTTCCCGCCCGGAATGGTGCGATAGTAGGCACCAATCGGCGAGGAATTCATGCACTTACAGAGCATCGCTCCCCTGCATGGCCACCCCCAGTTCGCGGCGCGCGAAGCCGGCGCCCCGCGCGGGGCCGCGCTCGCCGGCTCCAATCCAAGCCCCGTCCGCTGGCGCCTCATCGTCGGCTGGCTGCGCAGGGGCTGAATCGGTTCGAAGGTGTGGGACGGCGGCGCCGGAGTAGCGCGCGCCGAATCGAGCGATTCCGCCGCGCATCGACGCGGCGAACAACGAGGAGGATGGAGATGAGCAAGCGTAATGGCGCATTGGCGCAAGGCCTCGCGGCGGCCGCAGCAATTGCCGCGATCGCCCTGCCGCCGCAGGCATTCGCCGAGGATACGATCGAGCTGGGCTCGGCGATCTCGATCACCGGCAAGTACTCGCAGGAAGGCAAGAACGCGAAGGACGGCTACGACTTCGCGGTGAAGAAGATCAACGAGAAGGGCGGCGTGAAGGTCGGCGGCAAGACTTACAAGATCGAGGTCAAGTACTACGACGACGAGTCCACGCCCGCGCGCACGGCGCAGCTCCTCGAGCGCCTGATCAGCCAGGACGGCATCAAGTTCGTGCTCGGGCCGTACGGCTCCGGGCCGACCAAGGCCGCGGCGCCGGTCACCGAGAAGTACAAGATCCCGATGGTGGAAGCCGAAGGCGCCTCGCGCTCGCTCTTCAGCCAAGGCTACAAGTACATCTTCGCGGCCCTCTCGACTTCGGAGCAGTACCTTTCGCCGGTGGTGGACCTCGCCGCCGAGCTCGCGCAGAAGAACGGCAAGAGCCCGTCGTCGATCAAGATCGGCATGGCGTTCGAGAACGACCCGTTCTCGCTCGACGTGCGCTCCGGCGTGATGGACCGCGTGAAGCACTACAAGATGAAGGTGGTGATCGACGACAAGATGCCGCGCGATCTGTCCGACATCTCCGCGACGCTCACCAAGGTGAAGGCGCTGAAGCCGGACATCCTGCTCTTCTCGGGCCACACCAAGGGCGCGCTCACCGCGACCCGCCAGATGTCCGAGATGGGCGTGAACGCGAAGATCATCGCCATCACGCACTGCGAGTCCGCGGACCTGGTGGGCAAGTTCGGCAAGGCCGCCGAGGGCATCATGTGCCCGACGCAATGGGCCGAGACGCTGAAGTACAAGGACCCGCTCTTCGGCACCGCGATGGACTTCAACAAGGCGTTCCTCGCCGCGCATCCCGACTACAAGGAAGTGCCGTACCAGGTGGCGCAGGCTTCCGCCGCGGTCGAGATCTGGGCCGATGCGCTGCATCGCGCGGGCAAGCTCGACAAGGAAGCAGCGCGCAACGCGCTCGCCAAGACCGACCTCGACACGTTCTACGGGCACATCAAGTTCGCGCCCGATGGCCGCAACCTCACCAAGCCCATGGTGCTGCGCCAGATCCAGAACGGGAAGTACATCGTCGTCGCGCCCACGAAGTACGCCGCCGACCCGGTGGTGTACCCGCGGGTGGCACCCCAATAACCCGGACGGCATAGAACCGTCCCGAGGAGGAGGAGGGGCGCCGGCCGCAAGGCCGGCGCCCATACCCGATGTTCGACAACTTGCAGATCCTCACGACCGCCCCGGTCTTCAACCTGCAGCTGCTGCTGAACGGCATCTCCATCGCAGCCATCTTCGCGCTCATCGCCTACGGCCTCGGCCTGGTGTGGGGCGTCACCAGCGTGAAGAACCTCTCGCAGGGCGACATGGTGATGATGGGCGGCTACCTCGCCTACCTGCTGCACAACCACGGCGTGCATCCGATCGTGGCGATCGTCCCGGTCGCGATCATCATGTTCGCCTTCGGCTGGATCATCTACCGGCTGATCATCAAGCGCGTGATCGAGCTCGACCTCTTCACGTCGCTGCTCGCCACGTTCGGGCTCGCCATCGTGATCCAGCAGGCGCTGAACCTCGCCTTCGGGCCCGATGTGCGCACCATCAAGTCCGGCTTCGGCAACTACTCGTTCTTCGACGGCACGGTGGACATCACGCAGATCCGCCTCATCGCGATCGGCCTTTGCATCGCGCTCGCGATCGCGATGGTGCTTTTCCTGCGCTTCAGCCGCATGGGACAGGCGATCCGCGCCACGGCGCAGGACCCGCGCGCCGCCCGGGTGCTGGGCGTGGATACCGATACCGTCTACGCGCTCACCTTCTCGCTCAACGCGGCGATCTGCGGCGCGGCGGGCGTGCTGATCGCGATGGTCTGGGTGATCGCCCCGTTCTACGGCACGGCGTACTCGATCCGCGCGTTCGTGATCGTGACCGCCTCGGGCCTGGGCAACCTTCCCGGCGTGATCTTCATCGCGCTGGCGCTGGGCGTGATCGAGCAGTACAGCGGCTTCATCCTCGGCGCGCAGTTCCAGCAAGCGACCATCGTGCTGCTGCTGCTCGCGATCCTCATCTTCCGCCAGCTGGCACTCGTGCGGCACCGGAGGGCTTTGCAATGATGGCGACCGGCAAGCGTTCGGCGGTTTTGCACATCGCGATCCTGGTGGCGGGCCTCGTGGCGCCGTTCGTGTTCCCGGGGCACTCCGTGCAGTTCGCGGTCTTCTGGATCATGGTGCTCTTCGCGCTCACCTGGGACGCGATGGGCGGGCAGATGGGCTACAACTCGCTCGGCAACATCACGTTCTTCGGCCTCGGCATGTACATGTGCACGATCGTGCAGATCGCCATCGTGTACAACGTGGGCGAGTACACGGCCGCGAACGGCGCGATCGACGTCCACTTCACCAGCCCGCAGTACTTCACCGGGTTGGGGCTGGGCCTGGTCGTCGCGGCGATCGGCTCGACGATCGTGGCGGCGATCCTCTCGTGGGTGTTGTTCGGGATCCGCGGCCCGTACTTCGCGATCGGCACGCTCGGCGTGGCGGTGGCCGCGGCGGAGCTCACGGCGGCGTGGAACTGGGTGGGCGGCGGGCAGGGCATCGCGATGCCGGTCTTCCCCGGCGGGCCCGGGATGCGCGAGCGCTTCTTCTACTTCGCGTGCTTCGTCGCCGCGGTCCTCTGCTACCTCTTCTTCCGCTGGCTCTACAGCACGCGCTTCTGCCTGGCGGTGAACGCGATTCGCGACGACGAGGACAAGGCCGAGGCGATGGGGCTGCACACGCGCCGCTACAAGATGGTCGCCTGGGCCGCCGCCGCGTTCTTCCTCGGCATCTCGGGGGCGCTCTTCGGCAACATGACGGGCTTCGTCGAGCCGCTCGAGACCGCGTATCCCACGCTCACGTTCGGCATCTTCATGATCGCGATGACGCTCCTCGGCGGCAAGGGAACGCTCTGGGGTCCGATCATCGGGGCGACCGTCTTCTACGTGATGCGCGAAGTCACCTGGACGTACCTCCTCGGCTGGCAATACATCGCGCTCGGCATCCTGATCATCGTGAACGTCGTGTTCTTCCAGCAGGGCATCCTCGGCTGGGTGAAGGCGCGGCGCCCCGAATGGTTCGGCGTGAAGATCGAGGAGAAATCCGGCGCCCAGCCCTCCGCTGCCGCCCCGGCCCGCAAGGCGGTGAACGCATGAGCGACACGATCATCGAGGTGCGCGGGGTCAACAAGTCCTTCGGCGGCGTGGTCGCGAACAAGGACATCTCGCTCACCGTGGAGCGCGGCTCGATCACCGGGCTCATCGGGCCCAACGGCTCGGGCAAGACCACGCTTTTCAACTCGATCGTCGGCCTGTATCCGATCGACTCCGGCTCCATCCTCTTCGAGGGGCGCGAGATCTCGCGCATGAACGTGCAGTCGATCGCGCGCCTGGGGCTCCTGCGCACCTTCCAGCAGACGCGCATCTTCTCGAAGATGGATTGCATCCAGAACATGCTGGTGTCGCTTCCGCACCGGCAGAGCGCCTGGAGCGACATGTTCCGGAAGTACCCGCCGGAGCTCTGCGACAAGGCCGAGCACCTGCTCGAGTTCGTGGGCCTCTACTCCAAGCGCAAGCTCACCGCCGGCTCGCTTTCCTTCGGGCAGCAGAAGCTCCTCGAATTCGCGATGGCGCTGATGAACGAGCCGCAGGCGCTGCTGCTCGACGAGCCCACCGCGGGCATCAATCCCACGCTGATCAACGGGCTCATCGACCGGCTGAAGCGCGCCAACCGCGAGTACGGCATCACGCTCTTCGTGATCGAGCACAACATGCGCGTGATCATGAACCTCGCCGACCACATCTACTGCATGGCGTTCGGGCAGCTGCTCGCCTCGGGGGCCCCCGCCGACGTGAAGGACGATCCGCGAGTGATCGACGCCTACCTGGGGGCCGCCGCATGAGCGCCGATCCCGTGCCGCGCGAGGAGCCCTCGGTGCAGCGTGCCAGCGGCTACCACGAGGGGGATGTGGATGTGGTCCTCTCCGTGGACGACGTGGCGCGCGAGGCCGAGGCCCTGCGCTCCGAGATCCCCGAGTCCACGCTCCTTGCCCTCGCGCGCGGCGAGCCGTTCCTCACCATCCAGGGACTGCGCGCGGGCTACGGCAACATGGAGATCCTGCACGGCTTCACGATGCACGTCGCGCGCGGCCAGTCGGCGTGCCTCATCGGGCCGAACGGCGCCGGCAAATCCACCGTGCTGCATTCGATCTACGGCTTCACGCGCATCTTCGCCGGCCAGGTGCGGGTCGGCGCACCCGAGCAGCGCGACATCACGCACCTCGGGCCGCAGAGGAAGCTGCGCGAGGCGCGCGTCGCCTATATCCTGCAGGACAAATCCGTATTCCCCGAGATGACGGTGGAGGAGAACCTGCTCATGGGCGGGTTCCTGCTGCGCTCGCGTGCGCGCGCCAAGGCCGCGGCCGAAGCGGTCTTCGAGCGCTACCCGCGCCTCGCGCAGCGCCGGCGGCATGCGGCGCGCGTGCTCTCGGGGGGCGAGCGGCGGCTGCTCGAAATCTCGCGCGCGCTGGTGATGGAGCCCGACGTGCTGCTGGTCGACGAGCCTTCCATCGGTCTCGAGCCGCGCTACATCGACATGGTGTTCGAGATCCTGCGCCGCCTGCAGCACGAGGAGGGCAAGACCATCGTGATGGTGGAGCAGAACGCCAAGAAGGGGCTCGAGTTCGCCGACATCGGCTACGTGCTGGTCTCGGGCCAGACCGCGCTCGCGGGCACGGGCCAGGAGCTCCTCGCCAATCCCGACGTCGGGCGGCTCTTCCTGGGCGGCTGACAAAAAGAAAAGGCCGGCTTCGCCGGCCTTTTCGCAAACCCTTTTGCCCTTACAGGCAGAGGGGGCAAGCCGCGTAGACCACCGTAGTGACCGCAGCGAGAAGAACCACCCCGGCTGCAATGGCATTCATTCGGGTTTGAGATCTCACGGATCACCTCCTTTCATGCGGGTTGGGCAAGCCCCCATTCTAGACGAGGGAGGCGCGCCGCGGGGTCAGTCGCGACCGCCTGCGCCGCTGCCGCCGCCGTAGCCCACGCGCTTGGCGAAGGTGGAGACCACGTAGCCCGCCTCGTTGAAGGTGGCCGAGTACTCGGTATAGAAGCCCCACGTGTCGTAGTAGAACCAGCTCAGGGCCGTGGTATGGGCGAGCGGGAAGGACATCGTCTCGTCGGGCGGCCCGAGGCGCTGCCGGACCTCGGCGATCGGCATGCCGCGATGGATCGTCGCGAAGAGCTCGTCGTTGCGCGCCGGCCCGGGCGTCGTGCAGGCGGCGGCGAGGAGCAGGGCGAGCGCGAGGATCGCGCGCCGGACGAGCGTGACGGGCTTCATCGCCTATTTCGCATCGCCCTCGGCGGGCGGCGGCTGCACGGCCGGTTCGGAGCCCGGCTCGGCGGTCGGTTCCTGGCGCGCCGCGCGCTCCTGGCGCTTGGCTTCCTTCTTCGCCTTCTTGGCGAGCTCCCTCTGACGCTTCGCGAACGCGTAGTTCGGTTTTGCCATTCAACGGTTCCTTTCATGGGCCGGGCGGAGCGCCGGCAGCGGCCATCATGCCCGAATGCACGCGCCGCTTCCCGCATTGGATCAAAAACATTGGCGCAAATTTCCGCGCCGGCGCGAAGTTTCCCGCGGCCGGGCGGACCCCTTCCGGAATTGCGTTTGTAGCGCGCCACCGGGCTTTCCCTCGGGAGCGGGCTCGGGAAGGTCCGGATCGACGGCGCGAACTGTGAGGCATCGCACAGACCGGGAGGCCCGTCGGCGCGACAATTTCCCGGTCAACAAGCAGCTCGTGGACAAAAGAATGGACCAGAAAGAGCGTACAGCTCTCGAGCGGGAAGTCGAGGCGCACATGCGGCGCATCGAACGGATCCAGGAGACCCTCACCGATACCGAGGAGAACCTGCGCCAGGTGGTGGATGCGCCTCCGGAGCTGGTGCGCGAGGTGAGCACCCTCAAGATGGAGCTGCGCGGCCGCAAGGCCGCCCTCGCGGTCGGCCTTTCCCTCCTCAACATCTACCAGGACTAGCGCGCGCCGGCCTCGTGCAAGGCCCGGTCCACCCATCGGGCGGTGAGCTTCTCCTGCAGCGAGTTCTGCCCGAGCCGCGCACGCAAGCCGGCGAAATCCACCGCGTCGAGCCGCTGGTCCTGGTTGAAGCAGGAAAACACGTAGCTCGTCTTGCCGGTCGCCGGATCCACGTGCGGCTGCAGGCATTGCGCGCAGATCTCCTTCATCATGCATTGCATCGGCGAGTTGATCGAGCCGATCGCGACGTGCGCCTTGCCGAGGTAGGGCGCGAGGACGGTATGCCGCGCGCGTGCGACCGCGGCCATCATGCCGTCGGAGCCGATCGCGACGAGGCGGTCGGCCTCGCGCATCGCTACGGCGCTCGGCCCCAGCGCGCCGCTCCCATGCGCCGCCATCGCTTCCACGATGTTGCCGACGAAGGCCTTGTCCCCCGGACGTGACGGCGCGAAGCCGGGCGCCTCGTCGCAGCACCACACCACCTCGTCCGCAGCGGCCTCGATCTCCGCGACCTTGTAGCGGTCGATGCGCTTCTTGTAGCCCGCGAAGTACAGCACGCGCGATCCGGCGGCGCGCAGCGCCGCGCCGATCGAGAAGAGCACGGCGTTGCCCAGGCCGCCGCCCACCAGCACCACCGTCTCGTCGCCCGGCGTTTCGGTGGCGGTGCCCGTCGGGCCCATGAGAACCACCGGCTCGCCGGGCTTGAGCAGCGCGCAGAGGTCGCTCGATCCGCCCATCTCGAGCACGATCGTGGAGACGAGCCCCCGCTCGCGGTCCACCCACGCGCCGGTGAGGGCGAGGCCCTCCATCGCGAGCGTGGTGCCCTGCGGATGCGCAGCGAGCGATTCGAAGTTCTGCAGCCGGTAGAACTGGCCCGGATGGAAGGCGCGCGCGGCGAGCGGCGCGCGCACCACCACCTCGACGATCGTCGGCGTGAGGCGCTCGACGCGCTCCACGGTCGCGCGCAGCTCGGAGTCGAGCGCGGCGAGAAAGCGGCGCGTCTCCTCGGCCGGTCGCGCCTCGCGGCGCGCGAGCACGCGGCTCACGACGCCGAACCCGCGCTTCGCGGAAGCCATCGCCTTCACCACGTTGCCGTAGAACGATGGGTGCAGGTCGCCGAAGAAGCTCACGAAGCGGCCATCGGCCTCGCGCGAAAGCAGCACGCGCGGCTCCTCCGGCTTGGGCGTGCGCTCCGGCTTCACCGGATCGCCCGCTTCGTCCACCGCCTGGAAGTAGCGGCCGTCGAGCACGAAGTGCGACGGATCCTCGCGTGCGAGCACCGTGTTGGGCTGGGTCCCCGCGGCGATGAGGAGCGTGCGTGCGGGGAGCGCGACCTCGCGCGCGACGCGTTCGCCGCCGCGATCGAGCTCCGCGCGTACCACGAGCGCACAGGCATGGCCGAACGCATCGACCTCGACCCGCAGCGGCGTGAGGTTCTCGGCGAAGCGGATGCCTTCCTCGAGCGCCTTCTCGACCTCCTCGTGGTTCAGGGTGTACGAGGGGCTGTCGATGAGGCGCTTGCGATATGCGATCGTGGAGCCGCCCCACGATTGCAGGAGCTCGAGGATGCGCGGCTCGCGGCCTTCGGCCGCCGCGCGTTCGCGCTCTCCGCGCAGCGCGAGCGCATGGGTGAGGAACTCCTCGGCGATGGCCGCCTCCTCCTCGCTCCATGCCGCGCGCACCGCCTCCGCGCCGCGCTCCGCGGCGAGCGTCTCGTAGCGCGCGAGGAATTTCTCGACCTGCACCGGGTAGTAGGCGAGCGATTCGGTCGCCGTGTCGATCGCGGTGAGGCCGCCGCCCACGACGACGATGGGCAGGCGCACCTGCAGGTTCGCGATCGAATCGGCGCGTGCCGCGCCGGTGAGCTGCAGCCCCATCAGGAAATCGGAGGCGGTGCGCACGCCGCGCGCGAGGCCGTTGGGCATGTCGAGCACCGTGGGCTTGCCCGCGCCCGCGGCGAGCGCGATGTGGTCGAAGCCCATGGCGAACGCGTCCTCGGCGGTCATCGTGCCGCCGAAGCGCACCCCGCCGAACAACGCGAAGTCGCGCCGCCGCTCGACGAGAAGGCGCGCGATCTTGAGGAAGTTCTTGTCCCAGCGGACCGTGATGCCGTACTCCGCGACGCCGCCGAAGCCCGCCATGGTGCGGCTCTCGAGCGGCTCGCGCAGCTCCGCGATGTCGTGGATCGGGCGGAACGGGACGCGCGTGCCGTCGGGCCGCACGCCGGAGATCGCGGCATCGAGCGGCTCGATCTTCAGGCCATCGATGCCGACCACGGCATGGCCGTCGTTCAGCAGGTGATGCGCGAGCGTGAAGCCGGCCGGCCCCATGCCGACCACCAACACGCGCTTGCCGCTCGGCGGCTTCGCGAAGGGACGGCGCAGGTCGAGCGGGTTCCAGCGCGTGAGGAGCGAGTAGATCTCGAAGCCCCACGGCAGCTCCAGCACATCCTTCAGCGTGCGCGTCTCCGCCTGCGGGATGTCGACCGGCGTCTGCTTCTGGTAGATGCACGCCTTCATGCAGTCGTTGCAGATGCGATGCCCGGTGCAGGCGACGGTCGGGTTGTCGATCACGATCATCGCGAGCGCCCCGACCGGCCAGCCCTCGCTCTTGAGCTTGTGGAACTCGGAGATGCGCTCCTCGAGCGGGCAGCCGTGCAGCGGCACGTTGAACGGGCTCTTCTTGAAGCTCACCGTGCGCCCGTCATCCGCGGCCTTTTCCTTCAGCCCCTTCGAGCACGAGTCCTTTCCCTGCTCGTGGCACCAGATGCAGTAGTTCGCCTCGTCGAGCGCGCCGGGAAGCTGCGTGCCGGGATCCGTGAGGCCGAAGCCCTCGCGGCGCCGCACGTGGTGCAGCGTGTGCACGGAATAGCCCCGGCTGGTGTCTGTTTCCACCGGAACCAGATGGAACGGATCGACTCGCTGCGGCGGCTTGAAGAGCACGCCTCCGCGATGGCGGCGGCGGCCCTCGGCCGTGTGCGCCGCCCATGCGCTGAAGCGCTCGGCGAGCGCGATCTCGGCCGCGTGCGCCGGCTCGTCCGCGAGCCACGCGAGCACGCGCTCGGCGAACGCCAGCTCGTCGAACGCGCCGCCGAGGAGCACGGCGACCTCGGCCTCGAGCGCGGGACCGACGAGCGTCGCCGCCTCGTCGGCCTTGATCTTCAGCATCGCGCGCCGCTGCACGAACTTGCGCTTCACGCGGAAGAGGGGTGCCAGCCGGTGATGGCCCGCCACGAGCGCCTGCCATTCGTCCTCGATGCCGAAGAGCCGCGCGAGGAAGCGGTCGAGGTGCGGCGCGACGGCGATGAGCAGCTCCGCTTCCTCCTTGTACGGCAGCGCGCCGGGCGCCGCGCGCGCGGCGCTCCAACGCGCGTGCAGGCCTTCGTCGCCCGCGTGCAGCGCCTGGGAAAAGGCGCCATCGAGCCGCGCGAGGCCGGCCGCATCGTGGAGATCCTCGAATGCGAGGCCGAAGGCGAGACGCAGGAACGGTTCTGCTGCGGACATCGTGGAAGGGAAGCGGCCGAAGAGGGAACGCCGAAGAGTGCAATTTTATCGGATGGCACGGGCGAGACCCTTGCCCCGTGGCAAGTCCGTCGTTTGTTATCATTCCCAAACCGCCTCCGGAGAGAGACCCCATGAACCGTCGTGATTTCTTCCGCACCACCGGACTCGCGTCCGCCGGTCTCGTCCTGCCCGCCTCGCGCGCTTTCGCCGCGGGTGCGGGCGCTTCAGGCGCGTGGCGCACCTTCGAGGTATCGACCCGCGTGGAGATCCTCGAGCCGAAGGGCGTGACGCGTGTGTGGCTGCCGGTGCCGCTCAACGAGGACCGCCCGTTCCAGAAGCCGCTGGGCAACGACTTCCAGGCCGAAGGCGGCACCACCCGCTTCGCCATGGATCCGCACTACGCGGCGGGGATGGTGTGCGCCGAATGGGCCGAGGGCGTGAAGCCGGTGATGGTGGTGAAAAGCCGCTTCGCCACGCGCGACGTCGCGACCGATTTCTCGCGTCCCACGAACCGCATTCCCGAGTCGCCGATCACGCTCGCGCGCTTCACCGCGCCGACGCGCCACATGCAGACCACCGGCGCCGTGAAGGATCTCTCCGATGACATCGTGAAGGGCGCCAGCGGTGACCTGGAGAAGGCGCGCGCGATCTACGAGTGGGTTTGCGACAACACCCAGCGCGACCCGAAGACCAAGGGCTGCGGCACCGGCGACGTGAACTTCATGATCGAGACCCAGAGCTATCACGGCAAGTGCGCCGACTTGAACGCGCTCTTCACCGCGCTCGCCCGCTCGCAGGGGATTCCCGCGCGCGACGTGTACGGCATCCGCGTCGCCGACTCGAAGCTCGGCTACAAGAGCCTGGGCAAGAGCGGCAACATCACCAAGGCGCAGCACTGCCGCGCCGAGTTCTACTCGCACGCGCATGGCTGGGTGCCGGTCGATCCGGCCGACGTGCGCAAGGTGATCCTCGAGGAGCAGGGCGGCAAGAAGCCCGACGACCCGATGGTGCTCGCCGCGAGGAAGCGCCTGTTCGGCTCGTGGGAGATGAACTGGCTCGGCTACAACTACGCGAACGACGTCGCGCTGCCGGGCTCCTCGCGCGCGCCGATCCCGTTCCTGATGTACCCGCAGAGCGAGACCGGCGAGGGACTGCTCGATCCGCTGGATCCCGAGCATTTCCGCTACGAGATCGAGTCGCACGAGATCACCGCCTAGCCGCTATCCCGGCGGTTTCCCGATGAAGGCCTTCTGGCGGGCGGTCGTCGCCGTCGTCGCCGCTTCCGCGGCGCTGGCGATGGCCGAGCAGCCGTTTCGCGACTGGAGCGGCAAGCCCACGCCGCCGCTCGCGCTGCACGACCTTTCCGGAAAGCCGGTGGACCTCGCGGCGCTGCGCGGGCGCGTGGTGCTGGTGAACTTCTGGGCCACGTGGTGCGAGCCGTGCATCGCGGAGATGCCCTCCATCGCGCGCCTGGAAGAGAAGTTGCAGGGCAAGCCCTTCGCGGTGCTCGCCGTGAACTACGGCGAGTCGCGCGCCAAGGTGGAGAAGTTCCTGGGCAAGAGCGGGGTGAAGGTGCACGTGCTGCTCGATCCCGACCAGAAGGCGGCCGACGATTGGGGCGCCAAGGGCCTGCCGATGAGCTTCCTCATCGACGCGCGCGGCAACGTGCGCACCTGGGTGTTCGGCGAGCGCGACTGGAGCGATGCGGCGTCGATGAAGAGGGTGGGCGACCTGGTGACCGAGGCGGCCGGTGCCGGACGATAAGGTCGCCGCCGGCCGCATCGTCGATCTTTCCGCCGGCGGACAGCGCGACGAGCGCGCCGAGGTAGTTGCGCGCCTCCTCGATTCGCCGGCCACCATCGCGCCGCGCTGGTTCTACGACGAGCTCGGCTGCGCGCTCTACGGCGCC
>JAICTR010000530.1 GCA_025936275.1 Burkholderiales bacterium | reverse complement strand
GTCGAGCGGCGCGTGCTTCCCGGCCTCGACGACGCGGTGCCGGTGATCCGCTGCGGCGCGGGCGTGGTCACGAAGCGCGTGATGGAAGCGGCGGAAGCCGCGGGCCTCGTGTTCGCGGTCGACCCGACGTCCTCGGACGCGTCGTGCATCGGCGGCAACGTCGCGATGAACGCGGGCGGCAAGAAGGCGGTGTTGTGGGGCACCGCGCTCGACAACCTCGCCTCCTGGCGCATGGTCACGCCGGCGGGCGACTGGATGGAGGTCGAGCGCATCGAGCACAACCTCGGGAAGATCCACGACGCGCCGCTCGCGCGCTTCCGCATCCGCACCTTCGAGGCCGACGGCCGCACGTCGAAGGGGGAGGAGACGCTCGAGATCGAGGGCCGGCGCCTGCGCAAGGAAGGGCTCGGCAAGGACGTCACCGACAAGTTCCTCGGCGGCCTGCCGGGCGTGCAGAAGGAAGGCTGCGACGGGCTCATCACCTCGGCCACCTTCATCCTGCACCGCATGCCGGCGCACACGCGCACCTTCTGCCTGGAATTCTTCGGCGACGTGAAGCGCGCGGTGCCGGCGATCGTCGAGGTGAAGAAATCGCTCGACGCGAACCCGAAGGTGAGCCTCGCCGGCCTCGAGCATCTCGACGAGCGCTACGTGAAGGCGGTGGGCTACGCCACCAAGGCGAGGAGCCGCGGAAGGCCGCGCATGATCCTGCTGGGCGACATCGTGGGCGACGACGAGGACGCCGTCGCCGAGGCCGCCTCGCGCGTGGTGCGCATCGCCAACGCGCGCGACGGCGAGGGCTTCGTCGCCGCGAGCCCCGAGGCGAGGAAGCGCTTCTGGCTCGACCGCGCGCGCACCGCGGCGATCTCCAAGCATACCAACGCCTTCAAGATCAACGAGGACGTGGTGATCCCGCTCGAGCGCCTCGGCGACTACACCGACGGCATCGAGCGCATCAACATCGAGCTTTCCATCGCCAACAAGCTGAAGCTCCTCGCCGCGCTCGCGCAATATTTCCTCGGCGAGCTGCCGGTCGCGGGCGACGAGGCGAAGCTCGACAAGGCCGAGTTCTTCGGCGACCGCGCGGCGCAGGCGCTGGAGCTCCTGGAGGAGACGCGCCGCCGCTGGGCGGGTTACCTCGCGGGGATCGACGACCCGGCGCTCTTTTCCGAGCTGCAGACGCGCCGCATCCGCGTCTCCTGGAAGCGCGAGGTGCTCGAGCGCCTGCGCGAGATCTTCGAGGGACGCGCCTTCGCCCCGGTGGTCGCGGGCGCGGAAGCGGTGCACGCGCGGGTGCTGCGCTCGCGCGTCTTCGTGGCGCTGCACATGCACGCCGGCGACGGCAACGTGCACACCAACATCCCGGTGAACTCGGACGACTACGCGATGCTGCAGGAGGCGAACCAGGCGGTCGCGCGCATCATGCGCTTCGCGAAGAGCCTGGGCGGCGTCGTCTCCGGCGAGCACGGCATCGGCATCACCAAGATCGAGTACCTGGAGCCCGCGGAGATCGAGGCCTTCGCCGCCTACAAGCGGCGCGTGGATCCCGAGGGCCGCTTCAACCGCGGCAAGCTCTCGCGCGAAGCCGACCTTTCCAACGCCTACACGCCGTCCTTCG
>JAICTR010000082.1 GCA_025936275.1 Burkholderiales bacterium | reverse complement strand
GGCCTCGCCGCGGTGCGCGATCCCGATGCGCGCGCGATGCTCGGCGACCTCAAGAAGCAGTTCGGCCAGTTCGAGAAGAACGTGAGCCCGATCCTGCGCGAGCTGCAGAAGCTCGTGTCGGCGCGCCAGGCCTCTGCGCAACTGGTCTCCGCGAGCGAGCAGCTGCAAGGCTCGGTCGCCAAGCTGCAGGACGCGATGCAGGAAGAGAAGCCGGTCGCCTCGCTCC
The DNA here is from genome assembly GCA_025936275.1 of Burkholderiales bacterium. Taxonomy (GTDB): domain Bacteria; phylum Pseudomonadota; class Gammaproteobacteria; order Burkholderiales; family Usitatibacteraceae; genus Usitatibacter. Next base: position 9,351 of record JAICTR010000082.1, on the reverse strand, counting down.
TCGCGGTGGGCGCGCTCGCGGTGATGCTGGTCGTGGTGCTCCTGCTGATGGCGATGGCGGTCCTCGCCGACACGCGCCGGCGCGCGGCCGAGGCCGAATCGGAGAACAAGCGCAACCAGGAGGCGATCCTCCGGCTCCTCAACGAGATGGGCGACCTCGCCGACGGCGACCTCACCATCCGCGCGCAGGTGACCGAGGACATCACGGGCGCCATCGCCGACTCGATGAACTACACCATCGACGAGCTGCGGACCCTCGTCGCGGGCGTGTCGAACGCCGCGACCCAGGTGACGCAGAAGACGGCCCACGCGCAATCGATTTCCGCCGAGCTCCTCGGCGCCGCCGAGCGCCAGTCGAAGGAGATCGAGGAGACCACCGCGCAGGTGCTGCAGGTCTCGCGCTCGATCTCCGAGGTGTCCTCGACCGCCGAGGAAGGCGCGCGCGTCGCGCAACGCTCGCTCTCCGCGGCGGACAAGGGGCGCCTCGCGGTGCAAAGCTCGATCTCGGGCATGAACGACATCCGCGAGCAGATCCAGGAGACGTCGAAGCGCATCAAGCGCCTCGGCGAAAGCTCGCAGGAGATCGGCGAGATCGTGGAGCTGATCTCGGACATCACGGAGCAGACCAACGTGCTCGCGCTGAACGCGGCCATCCAGGCCGCATCCGCGGGCGAAGCGGGCCGCGGCTTCTCGGTGGTCGCGGAGGAGGTGCAGCGCCTCGCGGAACGCTCCGGCGAGGCGACCAAGCAGATCGGCGCGATCGTGAAGACGATTCAGGCCGATACGCAGGACGCCGTCGCGGCGATGGAGAAATCGACCATGGGCGTGGTGGAGGGCGCGAAGCTCTCGGATGCCGCGGGCCAGGCGCTCTCCGAGATCGACCAGGTGACGAAGAACCTCGCGCAGCTGATCCAGGCGATCTCCCACGCGACGCACACGCAAGCGTCCGCCACTAACAAGGTCGCCCAAAACATGCAGGAGATCCTCGAGATCACGCGCCAGACGACGCGCGGCACGCAGCAGGCGGCCGGCTCGATCCGCGACCTCGCGGCGGTCGCGCAGGAGCTCAAGAGCTCCGTCGCGGGCTTCAAGCTGTAGCGCGCGAAAGGAAACGAGACACCGTCCATGGCCGCGAATCCCGACACCGATTTCGACCTCGGCCCGCTCAGCTGGGTCAAGACCGAGATCGATCACTCGCTCAACCAGGCGCGCGAGAACCTCGACAAGCTCGCGTCGAATCCCGGCGAGCGCGGGCCGGTCAAGTACATCCTCACGCACCTGCACCAGGCGACCGGCGCGCTGGCGATGGTGGGATTGGGCGCCGCCACGCGCTTCAACGAGGAGCTCGAGAAGCTGGTCGCATTCCTCGAGACGGAGGATGCCTCGCGCCTCGCGGCGGTCACGGTGGTCGCGAAGCGCGGCATCGCGGCGCTCGCCTCGTACCTCGACATGCTGCTCGCCGGCGAGGCGGACCGCCCGATGCGGCTCCTCGCGCCGTACCTCGAGCTCAACCGCGCGCGCGGCCAGAACGACGCCAACGAGGGGGACCTCTTTTCCCCCGACCTCTCCGCGCCGTTGCCCCCGCTCGCCTCGAGCGCACCGCTCGACGACGCGGTGCTCGCCAAGGCGCTCGCGCTGCAGCGCGCGCAGTACCAGCAGGGCCTGCTGCGCATGCTCAAGGGACCCGACGTCGCCGAGGCGCTGCGCCAGATGCATGCGGCGGTGTGCGCGATCGAGTCGCTGCAGGCGGCCACGCCCAACCGGCCGTTCTGGACCGCGGCGGCGGCGTTCTTCGACTCGCTGATCTTCGGCGGCACCGAGGTGGGGCCCGCGTCGAAGCCGCTCTTCGCGAAGATCGACCAGCAGGTGAAGCAGCTCATCGACGGCTCGGCGAAGGTCGCCGAGCGGCTGTTCCGCGACCTCCTGCTGGTGGTGGGGCGCTCGTCGGCGGTATCGGAGCGCATCGGCCTCCTGAAGACCGTCTATCGCCTCGAGCCGCTGCTCGAATCGCCGGAGCGCGGCGCGCTCGCGGTCGACGACGAGGCGCTGGCGCCCGTGGTGCGCGAGCTGCGCGAGCTCACCGGCCAGCAGAAGGACGCGTGGCTCAAGTACACCTCGGGCAACCGTGCCGCGCTCGAGCCGTTCGGCAAGCAGGCGCTGGTGCTCGCGGAACGCGCCGGCAAGCTCCCCGACAAGGACCTGCAGCTGGTCTTCGTGCGCCTCACCGAGGTCGCGCCGGCGCTGAAGGCGAAGGCGATCCCGCCCTCGGAGTCGCAGGCGCTCGAAGTGGCGACCGCGATGCTCTTCGTCGAGTCCGCCCTCGAGAACCTGGCGCGACTCGGGCCGGATTTCGCGCGCCAGGCGCGCACCGTCGCGGAGCGGCTGCGCGCGGTGATGGCGGGCGAGCCGCTCGCGCCCGTCGAGGCGATCGAAGGCGGCCTCCTCGACGAGATGACGCGGCGCGCGCAGGAAAAGCTCCTCATCTTCCAGGTCGGCCAGGAAGTGCAGGTGAACCTGCAGAACATCGAGCAGGTGCTGGACGGCTTCTTCCGCGATGCCTCGAAGCGCGCCGACCTCTCCGGCCTCACCGCGCAGTTCGCGCAGGTCCAGGGCGCGCTCATGATCCTCGAGCTTTCCGATGCCGCCGCGCTCAACGCCGCGGTGATGGCGCGCGTGCAGCAGTTCGCGGAGGGCTCCGTGGACGGCTCGGGCGAGGCCGCCGAGATGGTCGCCGACGGACTCTCGGCGCTGGGCCTCTTCGTCGCCGCGCTGCAGGAGGGCGCCGCCTCCCCGCGCGCGGCGCTGATGCCCGCGCTGCTGCGCTACGGCCTCGCGGAGCGCGAGGCGGAGCTCGAGGTGCGCCGCACCGGCACCGTCTCGCCGCTCGACATCGACGTGCAGAAGCAGAAGGTGCAGGCGCTCTACGAGGACTGGAAGGAGCAGCCCGGCGACGCGGCGCGCGAGCGCCTCGAGAAGGCGGTCGGCGCGCTGCAGCGCGATGCCGCGGTGCTCGCCGATTCGGCCGTGGCGCGCAGGAGCGAGGAGGCGCTGCAGGTCATCAAGGAGGCCTCGTCGGCCGATACCGGCGTCTTCCGCGCGATCCAGGTGCTCGCGCCCGAGAAGCCCCCCGAGATGCCGACCGCGCAGGTGGTGCAGCTGGTCGACGCCCCGGGCGCGGAGATCGACAAGGAGCTGCTCGAGATCTTCCTCGAGGAGGCGGCCGAGGTGGTCGCGACCATCGAGAGCAATCTCGGCGCCTGCCGCGAAGCGCCGCACGACCGCGAGGCGCTCACCACCATCCGCCGCGGGTTCCACACGCTCAAGGGCAGCGGCCGCATGGTCGGGCTCACCGACCTCGGCGAGATGGCGTGGCAATGCGAGCAGGTGATGAACAAGTGGCTGAAGGAGGAGAAGCCGGCGACGCCGCCGCTCATCGACTTCATCGGCCTCGCGCGCGAGTCGTTCGCGCGCTGGATCGGCGAGCTCAACGCGGGCGGCAGCGCCGCGATCGACGGTGCGCAGATCATCGCGCGCGCCGAGGGCCTGAAGGGCGGTCACGAGGCGGTCGCCGCCTCGCCGGCGAACGAAAGCCAAGCCGCGGCGCCCGATGCACCGGCGGCCGACTCGGCGAACGAAGCGATGCTCGAGCCGGTGCCGCAAGTCGTCGAAGCGCCCGTTGCGGAGATGCCGGCCGTCGTTTCCCTCGCCGCCGATGCCCAGCCTGACCTTTCCGCCGTCGAGCCGCCGGCGATCGAGCCATCGGCGATCGAGCCTTCCGTGATCGAGCCGGCGCCGACGCAGCCGCCCGTCGCTCCCGCGGCGGAGACGTTCTCGCTCGATTTCGCATCGCTCGGCTTCACGCCGCAGGCGGCCGCCGAGAAGCCGATCGAGGAAAAGCCGGTCGAGGAAGCGCCGGCCGCGGCGATGCCGGACCTCGCGGAGCTCTTCGGCGGCGCGCCGTCGCAGCCCGCCGAGCCGGCACAAGCGCAGGCCGGGAGCGAGCCGGCGCCGGACGTTTTCGCCGGCGAACCCGCCGCGCCGCCCGAGGAAGAGCTGGCGACCATCGGCTCGGTCGTGCTGCCGCGTCCGCTGTTCGCGATCTACCTCGGCGAGGCGGAGCAGCATGTCGCGGTGCTCCAGGAGCAGATGCGGCTCCTCGAATCCGATCCGATGCACCCGATCGAGCCCGCCTTCATGCGCGCGGCGCACACCCTTTCCAGCAGCTCGCGCACCACCGGGTTCGAGTCGGTCGCGGCGCTCTCGTACGCGCTCGAGAAGTGGCTGCAGGACGCGATCGACCTGCCGCCGGAATTCGACGCGCATCGCCTGTCGGTCACGCGCCGCGCCGTGGACGCGCTCACCGCGATGGTCGAATCGGTGCGCGGCGCCGCGCTGCCGTATCCGCGCGAGGACGTGGTCGAGGCGCTCGCCGCGTTGCGCGAAGGATTGCGCGAGGCGCGCCGCACCGGCGAGGGAACGCACATCCGCATGCCGGGCATCGTGCGCGAGGGGCTCGAAGGCGCGGCGATGCCGTCGCTCGACCTGGTCGCGCCCGAGGGAGCGCCACAGCCGAGCGCCACGCCGGTCGTGGACGAACCCGTCGTGGCCGAGAAGCCGACGGCGCCCACCGATTCGATCGCGGTCGAAGAGCAGATCGCGGTTCCCGCCGCCGCGGCCGCGGCGCTCGCCGCGCACGCCGCCGCCATGCCCGCGCGCGAGGAGCAGTCGGCGGCGTTCGAGGCGGGCAAGGAACAGCGCAAGATCCACGACGACCTCGACCGCGACCTGCTGCCGGTCTTCCTCGACGAGGCGAAAGAGATCCTGCCGCTGGTGAGCGAGGGCGTGCGCCGCTGGAAGGCGGCGCCGGCGGATCACTCGCCGGCGGGCGAGCTGCAACGCCACCTGCACACGCTCAAGGGCAGCGCGCGCATGACCGGCCTCATGCGCCTGGGCGAGCTCGCGCACACCCTCGAGGCGCGCATCGATGCCCTCGACGAAGCCGAGGTGCCGGACGCGAGGCTCTTCGACGAGGTGGAAGAGCGCGTCGACCGCTTCTCCATGTCGCTCGAGCGTCTCGCGCGCGGCGAGGACCTCCTCGAGGCGGAGCCGATCGAGGTGCCGGTCGCCGCGGTCTTCGAGCACCAGAAGGACAAGCCCGGCGCGCTCGCGGTGATCGCCGCGGCGGCGCAGGAGAAGGCCGAGCGCGAGGCGCTCCCGCCGGAGCTGCGCGAGAGCCGCGCGGCGCTGCTGCGCGTGAACGCGGAGATGATCGACCGCTTCGTGAACGAGGCGGGCGAGCTTTCCATCGCGCGCTCGCGGATCGAGGGCGAGATGGCGGCCTTCAGGCGCGCGCTCGGGGACCTCACCGACAACATCTCGCGCATGCGCTCGCAGCTGCGCGAGATCGAGATCGCCTCCGAAGGGCAGATGCAGAGCACCATCAAGGCGAAGGAGGAGTCAGGCGAAACCTTCGATCCGCTCGAGTTCGACCGCTTCTCGCGCATGCAGGAGCTCACGCGCTTCCTCGCCGAGTCGCTGGGCGACGTGATCACGCTGCACCAGGGGCTGCAGAAGAACCTCGACGAGACCGAGCTCGCGATCCATGCCCAGGCGCGCCTCAACCGCGAGCTGCAGCAGGGATTGATGGGCGTGCGGCTGGTGCCGCTGGGCAACCTCGCGGATCGCTTCTATCGCGTGGTACGCCAGACCGCGAAGGAGCTCGACAAGAAGGCGAACCTCGAATTCAAGGGCACGCGCACCGAGCTCGACCGCTCGGTGCTGGAGAAGATCACCGCGCCCTTCGAGCACCTGCTGAGGAACGCCATCGCGCACGGCATCGAGAAGCCCGGGGCGCGCGTCGCGGCGGGCAAGGCCGAGATCGGCGAGATCTCGATCGACGCGGTGCAGCGCGGCAACGAGGTGGTGCTCACCGTGGCCGACGACGGCGCGGGGCTCGACTTCGCGCGCATCCGCGAGAAGGCGATCAACGCGGGCCTCCTCGCTCCCGACGTGGAGCTGCCCGACCCGCAGCTCGCCCAGTTCATCTTCATGCCGGGCTTCTCCACCGCTTCCGAGGTGAACCAGATCGCGGGGCGCGGCGTCGGCATGGACGTGGTGAAGAACGAGATCACCTCGCTCGGCGGCCGCGTCGAGATCTCCTCGACGCCGGGACGCGGCGCGGCGTTCACGATCACGCTCCCCCTCACGCTCGCGGTCACCCAGGCGGTGATGCTGCGCGCCGGCGCCTCGGTGTACGCGGTGCCGACGGTGATGGTGGAACAGGTGCAGGAGCTCAAGGGCGACGCCTACGCCGAGGCGGTGGCGAAGGGCGCGATCGAGTGGAAGGCCAACCGCTACCCGCTTCGCTCGTTGCTGCCGCTGCTGGGCGAGATCGATACGCCCGCGCCGGCGCGCCAGATCCCGGTGCTGCTCCTCAAGAGCGGCGTGCAGCGCGCGGCGATCCGCGTCGACGAGATCGTCGGCAACCGCGAGGTGGTGGTGAAGACGATCGGCCCGCAGCTTTCGCGCCTCGCCGGCATCGCGGGCGCCACCGTGCTCGGGAACGGGCAGGTGGTGCTGATCCTCAACCCGGTGCAGCTCGTGCATCGCGAGACGCCGGTGGGAGTCGAGGTTTCCCACTCCGCGCCGAAGCCGGCGGAGCCCGCGTTCACCGTGGAGCAGAAGTCCGGGGCGCCGCTGGTGATGGTGGTGGACGATTCGCTCACCGTGCGCAAGATCACGAGCCGCATGCTGGCGCGCGAAGGCTACGAGGTCGCGACCGCGAAGGACGGGGTCGATGCGCTGCAGCAGCTGCAGGAGACGAAGCCCGACTGCATCCTGCTCGACGTGGAGATGCCGCGCATGGACGGCTTCGAGTTCGCGCGCAACGTCCGCGCCGACGACGCGACGCGCGGCATCCCGATCATCATGATCACCTCGCGCACCGCGGACAAGCACCGCAACCACGCGCTCGAGATCGGCGTGAACGAGTACATGGGCAAGCCCTACCAGGAAGACCAGCTGCTCGCCCTCATTCGCCGCTACACCCGCGAGTCCGCGCTCGCATAGGAAATGGGGTCAGGTTAATTTTTGAACCTGTCCCCTTTTCCGCGAAGGTCGTCGCCCCGTACCGCTAGAAAAATGGGACAGGCTCAAAAGCCAACCTGACCCCAATACGCCAGCGTCATGATCCCCAGCGCGATCCGGTACCAGCCGAACGCGCGGAAGTCGTTGTGCGCCACGTAGCGGATGAGGCCCTTCACCGCGACAAGCGCGGCGAGGAAGCTCACCACGAAGCCCACGCCGATCATCGCCAGGTCGTCGGCGGAGAAGAGCGCGCGGTTCTTGACCATCTCGTAGCCGGTCGCGGCGAACATCACCGGGATCGCGAGGAAGAACGAGAACTCGGTCGCGACGTTGCGCGAAAGGCCGAACAGCATCCCGCCCATGATGGTCGCCCCCGAGCGCGAGGTGCCCGGGATGAGGGCGAAGCACTGCGCGATGCCGACCTTCAGCGCATCGAGCCAGGTCATGTCGTACATGCTGGTCACACGCGGCGCCGGCCGGCGCGAATACCAGCGCTCCACGGCGAAGATCACGAGCCCGCCCACGATGAGCGCGACCGCCACCGTGAGCGGCGCGAAGAGGTGCTGCTTGATCTGGCGCTCGAACGCGAGCCCGAGCAGCGCCGCGGGCAGGAACGCCACCAGCAGGTTCAGCGCGAAGCGCTGCTGGACGCGGTCGGTCGCGAGCCCGCCGAACGCGCGGCCGATGCGCACGCGGAACTCCCAGCACACGGCGAGGATCGCGCCCAACTGGATCACGACGTCGAAGACCTTGCCCTTCTCGCCGGTCCCGCCCAGCAGGTCGGAGACGATGATGAGGTGGCCGGTGGAGGAGACCGGCAGGAACTCGGTGAGTCCTTCCACCACGCCGAGGATCAGGGCGTCGACGAGCGGGTGTAGCATCGGCCGGAGTCTAGCATCGCGAATCTTGGCGGAAGGCGTCCCATGGACCGGCGCGAAGCGATCGGGTTCCTCGCGGGAGCGGCGGCCTCGATGCTGGCGCGGTCGCGGGCCGCCGGCAGATGGAAGCGTCGAGCGAGCTCTGGCGTTTGCGCTTCGACCCGATGCAGGTGCACAACTTCCTCGACTGGGAGGTGCACCTCGAGACGATCCGGCGCATGAAGGCGAAAGGGCGCGTGCGCTACGTGGGCGTCCCGACCTCGCACGGCCGGCGGCACGATCTCGCAGAGCACATCATGCGCGGACTGCGAGCGGGGTTGAACGCAGAGCCGAGAGCTTCACTGCTTGCTGTAGATCTCCGCGCCCTGCTTCACGAACTCCACCGCCTTCACCTCCATCCCCTTCTTGAGCGCCTCCGTGTCGGAGACGCCGTGCTTCGCGGCGAAGTCGCGCACGTCCTGGGTGATCTTCATCGAGCAGAAGTGGGGGCCGCACATCGAGCAGAAGTGCGCGAGCTTGGCGCCTTCCTGGGGGAGCGTCTCGTCGTGGAACTGCTTCGCCTTGTCGGGATCGAGGCCGAGGTTGAACTGGTCCTCCCAGCGGAACTCGAAGCGCGCCTTGGAGAGCGCGTTGTCGCGGATCTGCGCGCCCGGATGGCCCTTCGCGAGGTCGGCGGCGTGGGCGGCGATCTTGTACGTGATGATCCCTTCCTTCACGTCGTCCTTGTCGGGAAGCCCGAGGTGCTCCTTGGGCGTCACGTAGCAGAGCATCGCGGTGCCGTACCAGCCGATCTGCGCCGCGCCGATGCCGCTCGTGATGTGGTCGTAGCCGGGCGCGATGTCGGTGGTGAGCGGGCCCAGCGTATAGAACGGCGCCTCGTGGCAATGCTCGAGCTCGAGGTCCATGTTCTCCTTGATGAGCTGCATCGGCACGTGGCCCGGCCCTTCGATCATCACCTGGCAATCGTGCTTCCAGGCGATCTTCGTGAGCTCGCCCAGCGTCTTCAGCTCCGCGATCTGCGCCTCGTCGTTGGCGTCGTAGATCGAGCCGGGACGCAGGCCGTCGCCGAGCGAGAACGAGACGTCGTACGCGCGCATGATCTCGCAGATCTCCTCGAACCGCTCGTAGAGGAACGACTCCTCGTGGTGCGCGAGGCACCACTTCGCCATGATCGACCCGCCGCGCGACACGATCCCGGTCATGCGGCTCGCGGTCATCGGGACGAACGGCAGGCGCACGCCGGCGTGGATGGTGAAATAGTCGACCCCCTGCTCGGCCTGTTCGATGAGCGTGTCGCGATAGATCTCCCACGTGAGATCCTCTGGACGTCCTCCCACCTTTTCGAGTGCCTGATAGATGGGGACAGTCCCGATCGGGACGGCGGAGTT
>JAICTR010000438.1 GCA_025936275.1 Burkholderiales bacterium | reverse complement strand
TGCTCATCGCCGCCGTGGGCGCGGCCTTCGCGCTTTCGTTCGACACTTTCAGCCAGGCGGTGCTCTTCTCGGTCACCGGCTCGCACGTCGCGGGCTGGCTCTTCGCCGCGGCGCTCGGCCTCGTCTTCACCGCCGGGATGATGGCGACCGACGCGCTGAACGGCCTCTGGGTGAGCCGCATGGTGAGCCGCGCGGACGCGCGCGCCGCCGCCGCCTCGCGCGTGATGAGCCTTTCGGTCGCCGGAGTCGCGCTCGGCATCGCGGCGCTCGCCGCGGCGCGCCGCGTGCTGCCGGGGCTCGACGCGCGGCTGGATTCCTGGGATACCGCGCTCGGCATCGTGGTGGTCGCGACCGTGGCCGGTGCCTACCTCGTCGCGCATCGCATCACGCGGGAGACCCGATGGACACACGCCTGAAGAAGGTGAAGCCGAAGCGCATGCGGCTCTCCTCGGTCGCGAACGCGATCCGGCTCACCAAGGCGTTCTCCGAGCAGGAATACGAGATGGGCATCAGCGCGCTCGCCGCGCGCCTGGGCCTGGCCAAGAGCACCGTGCATCGCCTCGCCACGACGCTCGTCGAGTACGACATGCTCGAGCAGAACCGCGAGACCGGGAAGTACCGCCTCGGGCTCGCGTTCTTCGAGCTCGGCACGCTGGTGCGACGCAAGATGGATGTCACCACCGAGGCGCAGGGCGAGATCCACGCGCTCGCCGACTCGTCGGGCGAGACGGTGCAGCTCGCGATCCTCGACCACCTCACCATCCTCTACATCCGCATCCGCGAATCGCGCCAGGCGATCCGCCTTTCGTCGGGCCTCGGCTCCCGCGCGCCCGCGCATTGCACGGGCGTGGGCAAGGCGCTCCTCGCGTTCCAGCCGCCGGAGGTGGTGCAGCAGGTGATCGACAACGGCCTCAAGCGCTGCACCGCGAACACCATCACCGAGACCGAGAAGCTGCGGGCGGAGCTCGCGACGATCCGCGCGCGCGGCTACGCGATCGACGACGAGGAGATCGAGGTGGGCCTGCGCTGCGTGGCGGCGCCCATCCGCGACCACAGCGGGCAGGTGGTCGCCGCGATCAGCGTCGCCGCGCCCGTGCAGCGCATGAGCAAGAAGCAGGTGCAGGCGACGATTCCCTCGGTGCTCGCCGCCGCGGAGAACATCTCGCGCCGCCTGGGCTTCATCCCTTCGCTCGCCAGCGCGATGATGGCCGACTGATGGCCGAGGTGCGCATCGCGGGCGGCGCGGAGTCCTTCGCCTGCGCCGAGGACGACACGCTGCTGCGCGCGGGCTTGCGCGCGGGCCTGGGCTTTCCCTACGAGTGCAACTCCGGCGCGTGCGGCACCTGCAAGGTGGAGCTCGTGGAAGGCTCGGTGCATTCGCTGCGCCCCGATGCGCCGGGCCTCGCGGAGCGCGACCGAGCGAAGAACCGCGTCCTCGCCTGCCAGGCGCAGCCGCGCGGCGACTGCACGATCAAGGTGCGGCTGCGTCCCGAGAACGTGCCCGCGATCCGGCCGGCACGCTTCCGCGCGCGGCTTGCCGCGGTGCGCGAGCTCACGCACGACATCCGCGAGTTCACCTTCGAGGCGCACGGTGCGCCGGGATTCCTCCCGGGCCAGTACGCGCTCTTCTATCTTCCCGGCCTCGCGGTGCCGCGCACCTACTCGATGTCGAACGTCGACGACGGCAGCGGCCGCTGGCAGTTCATCGTGCGGCGCGTGCCCGGCGGCACCGGGACGCAAACCCTCTTCGACCACGTCGCCATCGGCAGCGAGGTCGAGATCGACGGTCCCTACGGGCTCGCGTACCTGCGCTGCGAGAGCCCGCGCGACATCCTTTGCATCGGCGGCGGCTCGGGGCTCGCCCCGGTGCTCTCGATCGCGCGTGGCGCGGTGGCCGATGCGCGGCTCGCGGGACGCGCGATCCACGTCTTCTACGGGGCGCGCACGCTGCGCGACCTGTGCGGCGAGGCGGAGCTTTCCGCCCTGCCGGGCTACGGCGAGCGCCTCTTCTTCCACCCGGTGCTCTCGCAGGGCGAGGCGGGCGGAAGCTGGAGCGGCGCGACCGGGTTCGTGCACGATCTCGCGCGCTCGTTCATCGATGGCGGGGAGCCCGCGCCGGAGGGCTGGAACCGCTTCGAGTACTACTTCGCCGGGCCGCCGCCGATGGCCGAAGCGGTGCAGCGCATGCTGATCGAAAAGAGGGTGCCCTACGGGCAGGTGCATTTCGACAGCTTCTATTAGGTCGATACGGGAACGAACGCATGTCGAAACTGAGGCTCTCGCTGGGCTGCTGGAACTACGACCGCACGCGCGGGATGTTGGAGGGGCGCATCCAGCCCGACGGCATCGACCTCGTGTACCTCAACATGCCGGTGGAGGAGACCTTCTTCCGCATGCTCCGGCACCGCGAGTTCGATGTCGCCGAGATGTCGCTCTCGTCGTACGCCATGTCGATGTCGCGGCCCGAGAAGCCGTTCATCGCGATTCCGGTGTTCCCGTCGCGCTTCTTCCGCCACTCGTGCATCTACGTGAAC
>JAICTR010000013.1 GCA_025936275.1 Burkholderiales bacterium | reverse complement strand
TCACCGGATTCAACCAGGGCCCGGGCCTCTCCGGATTCGGCGCGCACCTCGCGCACGAGTGGGTGATGATCGCGAACCTCTTCCTGCTGCTGATGGGCTTCGCGCTGCTCTCGAAGCACTTCGAGGATTCGCACGTGCCGATGGAGCTGCCGCGCATCCTTCCCGACGACTGGAAGGGCGGCTTCCTGCTGCTGGTGATGGTCTTCGTGCTCTCGTCCTTCCTCGACAACATCGCCGCGGCGCTGATCGGCGGCACGGTCGCGGCGGGCGTCTTCCGCAGGAAGGTGCACATCGGCTACCTCGCGGCGATCGTCGCGGCTTCCAACGGCGGCGGCTCGGGAAGCGTGGTGGGCGACACCACGACCACCATGATGTGGATCGACGGCGTGAGCCCGCTCGACGTGCTCGAGGCGTTCATCGCCTCGGGCGTGGCGCTCGTGATCTTCGGCGTGATCGCGGCGCGCCAGCAGCACGCGTACCAGCCGATCATGAAGGACACGCCGCGCGGCACGCACCTGGACTGGGTGCGCGTGGGCATCGTCGCGTTCATCCTCATCGTCGCGATCGTCGCGAACGTGGTGGCCAACGTGGAATTTCCCGCGGTGCTCGACCGGCTTCCGGTGATCGGCCTGGCGGTCTGGGCGGCGATCCTCGTCACCGCGCCGCTGCGCAAGCCCGACTGGCCGCTCCTCAAGCCCACTCTCAAGGGCACCGTCTTCCTGCTCTCGCTGGTGCTGGCGGCCTCGATGATGCCGGTGGAGAAGCTGCCCGCCGCATCCTGGCCCACGGCGTTGGGACTCGGATTCCTCTCCGCCGTGTTCGACAACATCCCGCTCACCGCGCTCGCACTGCACCAGGGCGGCTACGACTGGGGGTTCCTCGCCTACGCGGTGGGATTCGGCGGCTCGATGATCTGGTTCGGCTCCTCGGCGGGCGTCGCGCTCTCGAACAATTTCCCCGAGGCCAAATCGGTGGGCCTCTGGCTTCGCCACGGCTGGCACGTGGCGATCGCCTACGTGGTCGGGTTCTTCGTGCTCCTCGCCGCCCATGGCTGGGAGCCGCATGCGCAACACGCGCGCGGCACCGAACATTCCCCCGCCGTCGCGGCGCCCGCGAGGTAATCGACGCTTTTACCGGCGGTACGCAGCTTCCCGCGCAAAGCCCGCGTTTTGCGTATTGCCTTTGCCTGTCCCGCAGACTAGGATGCGTCGGTCGGCGAGGCTCCACATCCTCGTCGCAGTCATAGATATAGCGTCTCCAAGCGCAGCCCAACGACCTAGGAGGATCCATGAAGGACGACAGCAAGGCGCCCGTGGCCGAGGCGCAAGGCACCACTCCATCCCCCTCGCGCCGCAAGTTCCTCGGCGCTGCCGCGGCGACCGCTGCCGCGGGCACCATCACCGGCGCGCCGTACATCCGCAATGCGGAGGCCGCGCAGACCACGACCTGGAAGATCCAGACCTCGTGGCCCGCGGGCGTCGGCCTCACCACGTTCAAGAACTGGTGCAGCACCATCAAGGAGAAGACCGGCGGCGAGCTCGACTTCAAGGGCTTCGCGGCGAAGGAGATCGTCGGCGACTTCGAGCTGCTGGACGGCGTGAAGAACGGCGTGCTCGAGGCGATGAACTCGTTCTGCGTGTACTGGGTCGGCAAGATCCCGGCGACCGCGTTCCTGTCCTCGTACCTGATGGGCCTGCGCTATCCGCACGAGTGGGACATCTTCTTCTACGGCAAGGGCGGCGTGCAGATGGCGCGCGAGGTGTACGCGAAGCACGGCCTCTTCTGGGTCGGCCGGGTGCACCACGGCCCGAACATCGTGCACTCGAAGAAGCCGATCCGCACCGCGGAGGACTTCAAGGGCCTGAAGCTCCGCGTGCCCGGCGGCATGATCGCCGAGGGCTTCGCGGCGATCGGCGCCCGCACCACACTCCTTCCCGGCGGCGAGGTGTTCTCGGCGCTGGAGAAGGGCACCGTGGATGCGGCCGACTACACCGGCCCGGCGGTGAACTGGGACCTCGGCTTCCAGCAGGTGACGAAGTACATCTGGATGGGACCGGTGGGCCTGGAGTCGATCTACCAGCCGGTCGACCTGATGGACATCGTGGTCAACATGAACGTCTGGAACAAGCTTTCGCCCAAGATGAAGCTGTGGGTCGAGAACGAGGTGGAGGCGTATTCGGCGCTGCACTTCGGCGCCATCCAGAAGGCGGACATGGAGGCCTGGGGCAAGTTCGAGAAGGCGGGCATCCAGATCAACCGCCTGCCCTTCGAGGACCTCGACAAGTTCCAGCGCGTCGCGGTGCCGATCTGGTTCAAGTGGGCGAACAAGGACAAGGATGCCGCGCGGCTCTTCAAGGCGCAGCTCGACATCATGGAGTCGCCGACTTGCGGCTACGTCACGCCCGAGATGTACAAGGGGCAGAAGCTGATCGTCTGACGGCCGGCAACAGGCCGTTCGCTCCGGGGGAGGCGCCGGCGCCTCCCCCGGTTTTCGTGTAGGGGAACACGAGTAGGGGAGTAGCGCCGCGATGCCGACGCTCAATTTCATCTTGCCGCATTGGTTGTACTGGGGCGGGCTGGTGGTGTTTCCGCTCGTCGCGATGTACCTGGTCGCGAAGCAGACGCGGCGCGGCGCGCCGCGCGAGCCCATCCTCTTCAACGCGTACCTGTTCTGGCTCACCGCCGGCTTCGCGGGTCTGCACCGCTTCTACCTGAAGAGCTGGTGGGGCCTCGCCTTCATTCCGATCTTCCTCGCCATCGTCTACTGCAATGCGCAGGTGCGCGACGTGTACGAGGGGGTCTCCAAGACCTACGCCGAGCTCGAGCGCGGCAAGACCCAGCTCGACCGGGCGAAGCCCGATAACGCGGCCACCGCCACGCCGGAGGAAAAAGCCCGCTACGCGAGCAAGCAGGCCGAGTACGCGAAGCTCGAAGCCAAGTACAAGGCGGCGCGGGAGATCTCCGACACCTGGTACGGCCGCGCACGCGGCTTCGGCATCCTGCTCGCGCTGCTGTTGCTGGTCGATGCTTTCCTGATGCCGGGAATCATCAGGCGAATGCATGCGAAAGGCGATGCCGGCGTCGCGGTCGCGGCAACCGCACCCACCACGCCGCCGCCGCCGGACGTGCCGGCGATCGGCACCGCGGAAGACCCGACGATGGGGATGCACACGCGCTTCACCGACGCCATCGAGTGGGTGAACGTGAAGGCCGGCGAGTACGTCGCCTACTGGGGCGTGATCGCGGTGTTCGTCTACTACTACGAGGTGCTCGCGCGCTACGTCTTCAACTCGCCCACCAACTGGGTGCACGAGAGCATGTTCCTGATGTTCGGCATGCAGTACATGATCTCCGGCGCCTACGCGTACAAGGAAGACCAGCACGTGCGCGTGGACGTGGTGTACACGCACCTCTCGGTGCGCGGCAAGGCGATCGCCGACATTGTCTCCTCGATCTTCTTCTTCATCTTCACCCTGACGATGCTGTGGACCGGCTGGAAGTTCGCCTGGGACGCGGTGCAGGCGGGCGAGACGTCGTTCACCGAGTGGACCGTGCAGTACTGGCCGGTGAAGCTCGCCATCCCGATCGGCGCAGCGCTGATCGTGCTGCAGGGCGTCTCGAAGCTGATCAAGGACATCATGCTGGTCCGCAAGGGAGCGTAAGCGAATGGGACTCGAAGTCTCGATCGAATGGCTGAGCGTCATCCTCTTCGGGGGCCTGGCGCTGCTGCTCATGCTCGGCCTGCCGATGGCGTTCTGCACCGGCAGCCTCGCCGTGATCTGCCTCTACGTCTTCGGCTCGCCGGCGATCCTCAACATGATGCCGTCGCGCATCTTCCCGTTCATGACGGATTACCAGCTCTCGGCCGTGCCGCTCTTCATCTTCATGGCGGCGATGCTGGAGAAGGCGGGGATCATCGAGGAATTATTCGACGTCATCTACAAGTGGCTGGGGTCGCTGCGCGGCGGCCTCGCCTCCGCCACGGTCATCGCCTGCACGGTGCTGGCCGCCATGGTGGGCGTGGTGGGCGCGACCGAGGTGACGATGGGCATGATCGCGCTCCCCGCGATGCTGCGCCGCGGCTACGAGCCGAAGCTCGCCTGCGGCTCGCTCCTCGCCGGCGGCACGTTGGGCATCCTCATCCCGCCCTCGGTGATGGCGATCGTCTACGCGGTGATCGCGCAGCAGTCGCTGGGCGAGCTCCTCATCGGCTCGATCTTCCCGGGGCTGCTGTTGTCCGGGATGTACGTGATCTACATCACGATCCGCTGCTACATCAACCCGAAGCTCGGGCCCGCGCTTCCCCCCGAGGAACGCGTGGACTTCAAGGAGAAGCTGCGCCTGCTGAGGAACACGATCGCGCCGATCCTCCTCATCCTCCTCGTGCTGGGCGTGATCTTCTTCGGCATCGCCACGCCGGTCGAGGCGGCGGGCATCGGCACCTTCGGCGCCCTCGCGGTGTGCGCGCTGAACCGGCGCCTCAACTGGGTGAACATCCACGAGGCGGGGATGGCCACGCTCAAGGCCACCTCGATGGTGATGTGGATCTTCTTCGGCGCGACGATGTTCGTCGGCTTCTTCATCGTGAAGGGCGGCCAGGAGTTCGTCGCCAACTCCATCGTCGGCACCGGCCTGGGACCCTACGGCATCCTCTTCCTGATGATGGTGGTGCTGTTCATCCTCGGCATGTTCCTCGACTGGGTGGGGATCCTGCTCCTCACGGTGCCGATCTTCGTGCCGATCCTCACCAAGCTCGCGTTCACCGGCGTGTTCGGCTTCGCCGGCGTGAAGCCCGACGACATCTCCCTCTGGTACGGCGTGATCTTCATCGTCAACATGCAGATGGCGTTCCTCTCGCCGCCATTCGGGTACTCGCTCTTCTACCTGAAGAGCGTGGCCCCGCCGCAGATCAGCATGGGGATGATCTTCAAGGCGGCGGTGCCGTTCATGTGCCTGCAGGCGATCGCGAACGGACTCTGCATCATCTTCCCGCAGATCATCCTGTACCTGCCGAGCCAGTTCTACGCGGGGCACTGAGGTCGCGGCGGCCAGGACGTTGAAGCGCAAGGTCCTGATCACGCGGGGGGTGTTCCCCGAGATCGTCGAGGCGCTCGCGCAGCGCTTCGAGGTGGAGCACAACCCGGAGGACCGTCCCTTGCCGCCCGAGGAGCTGGCGCGCCGGCTCGAAGGCAAGCACGGCGCGATGGCAACCGTGATGGACCGCTTCGACGAGCCGCTCCTCGCGCGCTCGCCGGAGCTGCGCGTGATCTCCAACATCGCGGTCGGCTACAACAACATCGACATCGCCGCGTGCAGCAAGCGCGGCATCCGCGTCACCAATACACCCGGCGTCCTGGACGACACGACCGCGGACCTCACCTGGGCGCTCCTCATGGCGGCTGCACGGCGGGTGGCCGAGGCCGATGCCTACGTGCGAGCGGGCGAATGGAAGGTCGCCTTCGGCGTGCGCTATTTCCTCGGGCAGGACGTGTACCACGCGACGCTCGGCATCATCGGCATGGGGCGCATCGGGCAGGCGATCGCGCGGCGCGCGGCGGGCTTCGACATGCGCGTGCTCTACAACAACCGCAACCGGCTCGCCGAGGCCGACGAGCGGCGCCTCGGCGCGGTCTACGTCGAGCGCGACCGCCTGTTCGCGGAATCGGATTTCGTCGTGGTGATGGCGCCCTACTCGGCCGCGACGCACCACCTCGTGGGTGCCGCCGAGATCGCGAAGATGAAGCCCACGGCGATCCTCGTGAACACCGCGCGCGGCGGCGTGGTGGACGATGCGGCGCTGGTGTATGCGCTGAAGCACAAGCGCATCGCCGGCGCGGGCCTCGACGTTTTCGAAGGCGAGCCCGCGCTCGACCGGGGCTACCTCGAGCTTCCGAACGTGGTCCTCACGCCGCACATCGGCAGCGCCTCGGCCGCCACGCGCATGACGATGTGCCGCCTCGCCGCCGACAACCTGACCGCCGTGCTCGAGGGGCGCACCCCGCCGAACCTCGTCAACGCATAGAATCGTCGTTCGCAACGCATCGAACGACGAACAGGAGAACAAATGTCCACGAAAGTCGCATTCCTCGGCCTGGGCGTGATGGGTTTCCCCATGGCCGGCCACCTGAAGGCCAAGGGCCACGACGTCACCGTGTACAACCGCACCGGCGCGAAGGCGCAGGCGTGGGTGCAGAAGCACGGCGGGAAATCGGCGTCCACGCCCGCCGCGGCCGCGAAGGATTGCGACTTCGTGATGATGTGCGTCGGCAACGACCACGACCTGCTGGAAGTCGCGCTCGGCAAGGACGGCGCGCTTTCCGGGATGAAGAAGGGCGCGGTCCTCGTCGACCACACCACGGCTTCGGCGGACGCGGCGCGGCGCATCTTCGCCGCGGCGAAGGAGAAGGGCGTGGACTTCATCGACGCGCCGGTCTCCGGCGGCCAGGCGGGTGCGGAGAACGGCAAGCTCACCGTGATGTGCGGCGGCGAAGCGGGCCCGTTCGAGCGCGCGAAGCCGATGATGGATTGCTACGGCCGCGCGGTGACGCTCCTCGGCGCCGCCGGCGCGGGCCAGCTCACCAAGATGGTGAACCAGATCTGCATCGCGGGCCTGGTGCAGGCGCTCTCCGAAGGCATCGCCTTCGCCGAGCGCGCGGGACTCGACGCCGAGCTCGTGCTCGACGTGATCTCGAAGGGCGCGGCGCAGTCGTGGCAGATGGAGAACCGCGGCAAGACCATGCACCAGCGCAAGTTCGACTTCGGCTTCGCGGTGGACTGGATGCGCAAGGACCTCGGCATCTGCCTCGACGAGGCGAAGCGCAACGGCGCGAGCCTTCCGGTGACCGCGCTCGTGGACCAGTTCTACGGCGAGGTGCAGAAGGAAGGCGGCAAGCGCTGGGACACCTCGTCCCTCATCACGCGGCTTTGACCGGGCGCCGCGAGGCGCGCGGGGCTTCCTCGCGCGTCTCCAGCCAATGGCGGCTCAAGCCCGCGGCCGCCACGACGAACGGCACGAGGAAGAGGAACGCGATCGCGGGCTCGAGCCCGATGATCCATTCGTACAGCTCCAGGGCATAGCGCATGGCGAGGCCTCCCAGTGTCTTGAGGTGGAATGCGAGGATCGCGACGAGCGTGGGTGGGACGGCGGCGGCCAGCAAGCCCAGCGGGTTCACCGCGCCGCCGAAGTGCTCGCGCAGGATCGAGTGGCCGGCGGGGTTCGGCGCGTTCGCGATCACGGTGAGCCCGCCGCCGGTGACGGCACCCGCGACGAGCGCGTACTTGAATCCGTCGTCGACTCCCTGCACCAGCGAGCCGAGGTAGGTGAGCGCCGCGTTGTCGGTGATCGCGGTGAGCGCCGTCGCGCCGAAGTAGACCGCCGTGGTGCTCATGCCGGTGAGCAGGGGCTCCAGCCACCAGCGCTGCTGGCCGCCGAGCACCACGAGGCCCGCGAGGAAGAACGCGACCAGCAATCCTTCGCGCAGGATGAGCCGGTCCTGGTAGCGCTCGTATGCACGCGCGAAGCCGAGGAAGAAGAGCAGCAGCGCCATGAAGAGCGTCGCATGGTGCGAGAAGGCGACGATCCCGGCGAGGAACGCGACGTGCACCGCCACGATCGGCCACGGCGCGGCGATCCGCGTCGCGGCGCCCGCCGCGGGAATGCGCCGCAGCTCACGGCGGAAGAGGAGTGTGGCGGCGAGGGCGTTCACGCCCGAGGCGAGGATCACCTTCCAGCCGAAGGTGGCCATCATGAACGGCAGGTCCCAGCCCCACGTCGAGGCGACCATCAGCACCGGCGGCGCGGCGTACGGCGTGAGCGTGCCGCCGATGGAGACGTTCACGAACAGCACGCCGATGGTTGCGTACTTGAGCCGCGTCGAGAGCCCGCGCGCGAAGTACGCGTCGCGCAGGATCAGCGCGGCGAGCGTCATCGCCGCGGGCTCGGTGATGAAGGACCCCAGCAGCGGCACGAAGAAGAGCGCGGTGAAGTAGTACGCCATGCCGCCCGGCATCGGGAGCAGCCGCGCGATGGCGCGCGTGAGCGCGCCGGCGAGGGCGAGGATCGGGCGGCTTCCCGCGACCACCATCACCGCGAAGACGAACATCGGCTCGGTGAAGTCGCGTCCCTCGAGGTAGGCGATCGCCTCGCGCGGCCCGGAGAGCGCCATCATCGCGGCGACGAGCGCCATGGCCCACAGGCCGAACGACACCTCGACCTCGCCCAGCAGGTGGAAGACGCCGGCGTGCGCCGGCTTCGCGTGCGCGAGCCGCTCGAAGACGCGCGTCGAGAACGTATGCACCAGCGCCACGGCGAAGAGCGCGGCGGCGAGCCATTGCACGATGGTGTGATCCGCGCCGCTCATGCGCCGGGCAGCCCGTTGAAGGCGAGCAGCGCCGCGATGAGCGCCACGGCGATCGCGATGAGCTGCAGGATGTCGAGCGGCTGACGCTTGCGGTCCATGCCCCCAACATAGCGCCCGCTCCCGCCCGTGGAAATCCGGGCCCGCGCGTAAGGGCTTGCCCTTACGAGCCGTGCACGACGCGAATGATTTCCGCGAGGTTCCTCGCGCCGAGCTTCTCCATGACGCGCGCCTTGTGCACTTCCACCGTACGCGGGCTGATGGCGAGACGTTCGGCCACCTCGACGTTGTGCAGCCCCTCCGCGAGGAGAAGCGCCACCTCGCGCTCGCGCTCCGTGAGGCGCGCGAGGAGCTCGCGGCGCGTGCGATCGTGCGCTTCGCGCGCGCCGCGCTCGCGCTCGCGGGCGAAGGCCGCGTCCACCGCCGCGATCGGTCCCGCCTCGTCGAACGGCTTCTCGAGGAAATCCACCGCGTCCGACTTGAACGCGGCGCGCGCGGAGGCGACGTCGCCGTGCGCGGTGACGATGACCACCGGAAGCTCGATGCCGCGCCGCTTCATCTCGCGCTGCAACGCGAGCCCGTCCATGCCCGGCATGCGGATGTCGGCGATGAGGCAGCCCTTCCATTCCAACCGCCACGCGGCGAGGAAATCCTCCGCCGAGGCGAAGGTGGCGGTGCGATAACCGCGAACGCTCAGCAGCAGCGAAAGCGAATCGCGCACCGCGGGATCGTCGTCCACGATGTAGACCGTGAGCGATTCAGCCACGGGCCGCCTCCACCGGAAGCGTGAAGCAGAAGCGTCCAGCCGATCCCGACTCGACCCACAGGCGACCGCCGTGCGCTTCGACGACCGCGCGGCTGATGGCGAGCCCCATGCCCATGCCGCTCGCGCGCGTGGTCTCGAAAGGCTCGAAGATGCGCTCGGCGTCGGGCTCGGAGACGCCGGCGCCGCTGTCCTCCACGCAGGCGCGCAGCAGCGCCGCGCCTTCGCGCACGACGCGCACGGCCACGCGACGCGGCTGCGTGCCCGCGACCGCCGCATCGATCGCGTTCGCGAGGAGGTTGCGGATCACGACCTCCACCTGGGTCGCGTCGACGAGCACCTCGGGGAGGTCGCCCTCGGCCTCGAGCGCCAACGCGACGCCTTGCGCCTCGGCGTGCGAGCGCATGCGCTCGATCACCGCCGTGGCGACGGAGGCGAGCGACACCGCGGCAAGCTGCGTCGCGCCGCTGCGGAAGAAGTCGCGCAGGCGCCGCACCACCTCGGAGGCGCGCGTGGATTCCGCGACCACCTTGCCGAGCGTTTCCAGCAGGAGCGCGCGGTCCGGCGCGGGCGCCTCGGCGATCGTGCGCCCGGCGCGCGCGTAGCTCGCCACGGCGGTGAGCGGCTGGTTGAGCTCGTGGGCGAGCGCGGCCGCCATCTCGCCCGCGGCGGCGAGGCGCAGCGTGCGCCGCAGCTCCGCTTCCGCGCGCCGCCGCTCGTCCACCGTCACGCCGAGGAAAAGGCCGGTGATGGTGAGCGCGATGAGCAACGCCTGGAACTCGAACACCGTGAGCGCCTGGTAGCCTGCCAGCTCGCCGGTCGCGATCACCGCGCCCTGCACCACGATCGCGGCGGCCGACGCGCCCACCATGCCGTAGCGCGTCGCGACGAGGATCAACGGCAGGAAGAGCACGTAGAAGAGTTTCACCTGCTCGGCCTCGGGGCTCAGGAACACGAGCGCCACCGCGGCCGCCGTCGCCGCCGCGTAGCCCAGCATCTCGGGCTGCCGCAGCATGTCGCGCAGCTGCGCGCGCCGCTCGCGGCGCGAGAGCATCAGCACGATGGGAAGCGTCACCAGCACGCCCACCGCGTCGCCGATCCAGAAGCGCATCAGCGCCGCGAACGGCCGTTCGAGCGGTCCCACGCCGCTCGCCAGCAGCGCCGCGATGTAGAGCACGCCGGTCACCAGCGCGCCCACCGACACCACCGCCACCAGCCGCAGCGCATCGCGCCGCGAGTCGAGCGCGGGCCGCACCGCGAAGCGGCCGGTGAGGGCGCGCGCGATCGCCGCGTAGCAGAGCGCCAGCACCGCGCCGATCACGAGCGTGGAGGGCCAGCCGGCGTGCGCGCCGCGCACGCCCCATTCGGCGAGCACCGCGGCGAGGAACACCGCGGGAAGCCAGCGCTGCCCGCCGAGCGCGACGAGCGCGATCGCGAGCGCCGGCTGCGGATTCCACGGCGTGATGCCGTACTGCTGCATCGGATGGATGTAGCTCAGCCAGTCGAGCGCGACGTAGCCCGCGACGAACGCGATGCCGAGGGCGAGCGCGCGCAGCGCGGGCGTGAGGGAGCGGGTCTCCACGCGGCCGATTCTCCCACGACGCTACAATGGCCGCCTCAACCGCGGAGGAGACCCATGAAGCTCAAGCTCTACTACGGCCCCGGCGCCTGCTCGCTCGCCTCGCACATCGCGCTCGAGGAGGTCGGCGTTCCCTACGAGACGCAGCGGCTCAATCTCGCCGAAGGCGACCAGAGGAAGCCCGAGTACCTCGCGATCAACCCGCGCGGACGCGTGCCGACCCTCGTCGCGGACGGCCAGGTGCTCACCGAGAACGTGGGCATCATGTCGTTCGTCGCCGGCGGCTTCGGGCAGGGCAAGATCTGGCCCAAGGACACGTGGGAGCAGGCGAAGTGCCTGTCGAGCATGGCGTGGCTCTCGAACACCGTGCATCCGGCCTACGCGCACATCGTCCGCACGCAGCGCTACGCCGACGAGCCGCAGGCGCAGGAGGCCGTGAAGGCGAAGGCGAAATCCAGCTTCCAGGAATGCCTGCAGGAGATCGACCGCCTGCTGGACGGCCATCGCTGGTCGATCGGCGAGCGCTTCAGCGTCGTCGACGGCTACCTGCTGGTCTTCTATCGCTGGGGCAACCGCGGCGGCTTCCCCGTGAAGTCGCTTCCCAACTACACGCGCGTCATGAAGCAGGTCATGGATCGCGCCGCGGTGAAGAAGGTGATGGCCGACGAGGGCATCACGCTGGATTGAGTTGTTGAAGCTGGAACACGGAGACCACGGAGAGCACGGAGGACACGGAGAAAGGCAAATCAAGAGAATTCGAACGTGGCCATGGGAGCGTCGTACCAAACTCCTTGGCCACATTCCGCATGCCTTTGGTTTTCTCCGTGTCCTCCGTGCTCTCCGTGGTCTCCGTGTTTCCGCTTCAGTCCCGTGCCGCGCGCGCGGCTACTCGAGCGGCGTAAGGCCGTGCTGGATCGCGAAGCGCACCAGCGCCGCGAAGTCGTCCAGCCCGAGCTTCTTCATCATCCGGCTCCGGTAGGTCTCCACCGTCTTCGGCGAGAGCGAGAGCGCGCGCGCCGTCTCCGCGCTCGATTTGCCTTCGGCGATCGACTGCAGGATCTGGCGCTCGCGCGCGGAGAGGCTGTCGAGCGGGCTCGCCGCGTGGCGCTCGCGGATGTAGTCGTCGACCATCGTCTCCGCGATCTTCTGGCTGAGATAACGGCGGCCGGCGTGCACGGTGCGCACGGCGGCGAGGAGCTCGGGTCCGGCCGATTCCTTGAGGAGATAGCCCTGCGCGCCGGCCTGGAACGCGCGGTAGATGTGCTCGGCGGTCGAGTGCATCGAGAGCACCAGCACCTGGGTGGCCGGGCACGCGTCGTGGATCTGTTGCGTCGCTTCGGTGCCGTTCAACTCGGGCATCGCGAGATCCATGATCACCACGTCGGGCTGCAGCTCGCGCGCGGCGCGCACCGCGTCGCGGCCGTTCGCGGCGCCGCCCACCACCTCGAAATCGCCGTGCGCCTCGAGCAGGAAGCGCAGCCCGTCGCGCACGATGGCGTGGTCGTCGACCAGCAGCACGCGGATGGTCATCGCGCCGCCCGCACCTCGACCACGACGCACGTGCCCTTGCCCGGCACCGCGTCGACGTGGAAGCGCCCGCCCGCCGATTCGGCGCGCTCGCGCATGATCATGAGGCCCCAGCCGCCCTGGCGCGTCGGCGGCTGCACCCGCGAGGCGTCGAAGCCGCGGCCGTCGTCGGCGACGGAAAGGCGCAGCATCCCCGACTGCATGCCCAGGCCGATCTGCACCTTCGAGGCGCGCGCGTGCTTCACCACATTGGTGAGCGCCTCCTGCGCGATGCGGAAGAGCACGCCCTCGAGGAGCGGCGCGAGGCGCGGCGTGGCTTCGCGCTCGGCGACCGTGATCGCGATGCCGGTGCGCCGGCCGAATTCCTCGGCGTACCAGTGCAGCGCCGCGGCAAGCCCGTAGTCGTCGAGCACCGCGGGCCTGAGCTCCGACATCACGCCGCGGATGCTCTCGACCGTCGCGTCGAGGAGCTTCAGCGAGTCGTCGAGCCGCGCGAGGATGCTCGCGTCGCCCGCCGCGCCGATCTGGCCCTTCACGATGTTGAGGTTCAACGTCAACGCCGTGAGGTTCTGCCCGACGCGGTCGTGCAGCTCCTGCGCGAGGCGGCGCCGCTCGTTCTCCTGGATCTCGCCCGCGCGCCGCGCGATCGCCTTCAGGCGCTGCGCGTAGCCGCGCGCCTCCTCCTCGGCCATGCGCCGGCGCGTGACATCGAAGACGCTCGCGCGGCTCTCGATGAAGCGGCCCGCGGCATCGCGCACCGCGGTCGCGCTGAGGAGCGCCGGGAAGACGCTCGCGTTCTTGCGCCGCACCTCGAGCTCGACGTCGCGGAAGTTGCCGCGCTGCTTCAGGCGCTCGAAGGCGCGCTCGAATCGCTCCGCCGAAGGCGGCGTGAGGAGCTGCGAGAGCCGCATGCGGCCCACCACTTCCTCGCGTGCGTAGCCGAGCCAGCGCAGCTCCGTGTCGTTCATCTGGATCACGATGCCGCGGTGGTCGAGCGAGTGGTAGCCGCAGGGCGCGTTCTCGTAGAGGTCGCGCAGCTCGTCGGCGACCCTCTTCAAGGCGTCGTGCGCCTCGAGCTCGGGGGATGCCTCGGGGTGCGGCTGCATGGAACGGCCCTCGCGCGGCATGGCGCCTCCGAGTCTAGCGCGAAGCGACACGAGCGGCGCCATGCGCGCCTAGGATTCCGCCGTGGCCCCGGCGAGCTTCTGCACCAGCTCGTGGTCCGCGGCGAGCGCGGCGGCGGTTCCCGAATAGGCGACCTTGCCGTCGTCGAGCACGTAGGCACGGTCCGCCACGCCGAGCGAGAGCGGCACGTTCTGCTCGACCAGCAGCACCGAAAGGCCCTCCTCGCGCATCGACTTCACGACGCCCATGACTTCCTGCACCACCAGCGGCGCGAGTCCCTGCGACGGCTCGTCGAGCAGCATGATGCGCGGGTTCAAGAGCAGCGGGCGTGCGATGGCGAGCATCTCCTGCTCGCCGCCCGAGAGCTGGCGTCCGAGCTGGCCCTGGCGCTCCTCGAGGCGCGGGAAGAGCTTGAACACGCGCGCGAGATTCCACGGCCCGGGCCGCGGCGGCGGCACCGTGAGGTTCTCGAGCACCGTGAGGTTGGGGAAGATCTTGCGGCCCTCGGGCACGTAGCCGATGCCGAGGCGCGCGATGCGGTACGCGGGCCAGCGCGTCGTGTCCGCGCCGAGCATCGTGACCGATCCCATGCGCGGCGGCGTGAGGCCCATCAGCGCGCGCATGGTGGTGGTCTTGCCCGCGCCGTTGCGGCCGAGGAGCGTCACGATCTCGCCCTCGTTCACCTCGAGCGAGACGCCGTGCAGGATATGGCTCTTGCCGTAGAAGGCGTGCACCTCGCGCGCCTGGAGGACCGCGCTCATGCCTTGGCCTCCTCGCCGAGGTAGGCGGCGCGCACCTGCGGGTCCACCGAGACCTCGGCGGCGGTGCCCTCGGCGAGCAGCCGCCCGTGGTCGAGCACCGTGATCTTCTGCGCGATGCCGAAGACGATCGACATGTCGTGCTCGATGAAGAGGATCGAGAGCTTGCGCTCGGAATGCAGGCGCCGGATGAGGTCCACCATGTGGTCGGTCTCGGCGTCGCCCATGCCGGCGGTCGGCTCGTCGAGCAGCAGCAGGCGCGGGTTCATGGTGAGCGCGATCGCGATCTCCACCACGCGCTGGTCGCCGTGGGCGAGCTCCGAGACCACGCGGTCGGCCTTCGCGGCGAGGCCCACCACCTCGATCAGCTCGTCGGTGCGCCGCGCGAGCTCGAGGCGCTTCGCGCGCGGCAGCCACGGGCGGCCGTTCACGCCCGCCGCGGTCTCGACGCCGAAGCGCACGTTCTCGTAGACCGAGAGGTCGGGGAACACCTCGGTGATCTGGAACGTACGCACGATGCCCTTTTTCACGCGGTACACGACGGCCTTGTCGCGGATGCTCTCGCCGGCGAACCAGACGTCGCCGGAGGTAGGCGGCACGAAGCCGGTGATCAGGTTGAAAAAGGTGGTCTTCCCGGCGCCGTTCGGGCCGATGATGGCGCGCAGCTCCCCTTCGTTCATCTCGAAGGAGACGTCCTGCACCGCCTGGAGCTTGCCGAAATGCCGGCTCACTCGATCCAGTCGCAGGAGGCTCATGCCGCCGCCTTTCCGCGCCGGCGCAGGAGCCCGAGGATGCCGCGCGGGAACGCGAGCACGATCACCATGAACAGCAGGCCGATGAAGGTCATCCAGTTGTCGGTCACGCTCGAGAGGTAGTCCTGCGCCACGATGTAGATCAGCGCGCCGAGGAGCGGCCCCCAGAAGTTCCGCATGCCGCCCAGCACGATCATGATCACGAAGTCGCCGGAGAGGATCCAGTGCAGGTCCTGCGGCGAGGTGAAGTTGAAGAGCAGCGCATTCAACGCGCCGGCGAGCGCCATGAAGGTGCCCGAGATGGCGAACGCCGCCCAGATGTAGAGGTCGGCGCGCACGCCGAGGAACTCGGCGCGGCGGCGGTTCTCGCGGATCGCGACCCAGGTGTGCCCGAGCGGGGAGCGCAGCACGCCGCGCATGATCCAGGCCGCGACCGTGAAGCACACCAGCACCACGTAGTAGTACTTGTTCTCGTCGCGGATGTCGAGCACCCAGCCGCCGAAGTGCAGCGGCTGGCGCGAGAACCCGGCGAGCCCGTCCTCGCCGCCGGTGAACTCGTTCCAGCGCACCGCGACGAAGTAGAGCAGCTGCCCGATCGCGATGGTGATCATCGCGAAGTAGATGCCGCGCCGGCGCATCACGAGCGGCCCGAACGCGGTCGCGGCGAGGCCGCCCACCACGGTGCCGGCGAGGAGCGCGAGCGGCGTCGAGGGCGCGAGGTACTTGAGCGTCATGCCCGCGCCGTACGCGCCGAGTCCGAAGTACGCCGCATGCCCGAAGGAAAGCCCGCCCGCGAATCCCAGCAAAAGGTTCAGCGCCATCACGCCCAGGCCGTACACCAGCACCTTGGTGCCGAGCGCCGAGTACCCGCCGAGCCAGGGCAGCCACCAGGGTGCGAGCGCGAGCACGATCCAGCCCAGCGCCATCCACAACCGCTCGTCGCGCATCATTCGAAGAGCCCCTCGTGGCCGAGGAGTCCCCGCGGCCGCACCACCAGCACGATCAGCATGATGAGATAGATCACGGCCTCGCTCGCCGCGGGATAGAAGGTGGTCGTGATGCCGGCCGCGAGCCCGATGAGGAGCCCGCCGAGGATCGCGCCGACGAGGCTTCCCACGCCTCCCACGATGATCGCGACGAAGCTCGGCATGATGAGGCTGTTGCCCATCGGCGGCGTGAGTCCGAGGACGCCGGCGGCGAGCACGCCGGCGAGTCCCGCGAGCAGGCACCCGAGCGCGAAGTTGAGCGCGCGCAGCATGTAGATGTTCACGCCGAGCGCCGAGACGGTCTCCAGGTCGAGCGTGCCGGCGCGGATGCGGATGCCGAGCGGCGTACGGCGCAGCAGCAGGAAGAGCCCGATCACGGCGACCGCGACCAGCGCCACCACGAGCAGGCGATAACCGGTGATGAAGAAGAACACCGTGCTCACCGGCGAGGCGAGGATCTGCGGCACTTCGAAGGGCAGGCCGGTCGGTCCCCAGATGGTGCGCGTGAGGTCCTGGATCACCAGCGCGAGCCCGAAGGTGAGGAGCAGCGTGTAGAGCGGATCGGGGCGCTTGTAGAGCGGCCGGATCAGCACGCGCTCGACCACCATGCCGATCGCCGCCGCGCCGAGCGGGCCGAGCACGATCGCGCCCGCGAAGCCCACGTACGGCGCGAACACATACGCGAGGTACGCGCCGATCACGAGGAAGCCGCCGTGCGCCATGTTGATCACCGAGTTCAAGCTCAGGATCAGCGCGAGGCCGAGGGCCATGAGGGCGTAGAACGCGCCCTGGATGAGGCCGTTGAATGCGTTGAAGAGCAGCAGCTGCGTCATGCGGTTCGCGGCCTCCGTGGCGAAAGCGCCGCCGGCGATTTGCCGGCGGCGCGCGGGAAGTGCTGGATGTTGCGGGGGATCAGGCCGGGTAGTCGAGCTTGCAGCCGGTCTGCGATTCCGGCAGCGCCGCCTTCTCGCCGGGCACCACGTCGGCCACCTTGAACACGTTCGGATAGGCGCCGTGCTGGTTGATCTCGCCCGGGAACTCGCTCGACATGAGCTGGTGGTCGTGGGGACGGAAGTAGACCTTGTTCGGCTGCAACTTCACTTCCGGCGGAAGCTCCATGCCTTCGAGCGCCTTGGCGAGCTTCACCGGGTCGGTCGACTTCGCGCGCTGCACGCCGAGCGCGATCGAGTGCAGGCCGGCGT
>JAICTR010000237.1 GCA_025936275.1 Burkholderiales bacterium | reverse complement strand
CTTCTGTGAGCAGGGCGATCATCAGTTCGTCGCCCGCCAGCGGATCGCCGCCCGAGACTTCGAGACGAAGCACGCGGTGCGTGCGCAAGCCGATGCGCGCCGTGGTCGATGCCGCGACGCCCTGAAAGGCGGGATGCCGCGATGGCACGTCATGCCTGCACAGCTCCTGGAGCGTGGACAGGCATGGCGTGATGATGATGCTGTCATGCCCGCAGCCCGCAACATGACGGTCGGCGTAATCCTCGCCGGCGCCGACGAACAGCAAGCGGGTTGCATCCAGAAACACGGCCGTGGCGCCCACGTGCCATTCGAAAGCGCCCGCATAGGGCAGGACGAGCTGGTATTCGGGAGAGTGCCCGCGGGGCGCCGGGTAATCGCCAGGCGCACCGAAATCTTCGATGCATCCCAGCCCGCTTGAATGCAGCGTACGGCGCCTGATGCCTGTCGCAAGGCATCGCGTGAATGCCCCCGTCAGGGGCGTCCTTTCAACGCAGAGGCGCGGTACCGCCTTCATCGCACACCCCTTTGCAGGCCCATGCACTGAATACCTCGTTGCGCTCGAGAGTTCAATTCGACCGCTAGGCGATCGATGTCAGAGCGGGTCGTACGCAACATACGATGCATGATCTCCAATCCGCGTCCCGGGATTGCCGCTCCGGCGTGAACCCCCCGTGAATTCGCCTGTTCTTGTGAGGATTAATTCAGGAACAGCAGGCAAACAGAAAAATTCCGGCGGGCGGGGGGTGCACGGCTGTGTGCGGCACGCAGAGCGCGAGTCTGATAGGCGGGCGGAGCACCGCACCGTCCGGAGCGATGCGCAGGACCTGCACCGAGTCTCAGTAGGGGATTTACCTCAGCCGGTGCGCGTGCGCGCTTCGGCGGCGCTCGCGTTCTGGTGCCAGAAAACCGAGGGTCAGACCACGCGCGAATATTGCGCGCGCGGCCCGGCGGAGCGCAGGTACTTGTCGAACACCATGCAAACCGAGCGCACCAGGAGCCGGCCGCGGGGCGTCACCTGGATCCACTCGGGGTCGAGCTCCACGAGCCCGTCGGCCTCGAGCTTCCCGAGCTCCCCGAGCTCCCAGGCGAAGTAGCGGTCGAAGTCGAGGAGGTGCGCGAGCTCGATCGATTCCTTGGCGAGGCGGAAGTGGCTGGCGAGCGCCTGGATCACCGCGCGGCGCGCGAGGTCGTCGGCCGAGAGCTGGATGCCGCGCAGGGTCGGCAGCACGCCCTCGTCCAGCCGGGTGTAAAACTCGTCCAGCGTCTTCACGTTCTGCGCGTAGGTGGGACCGAGCCTGCCGATCGCGGAAGTGCCGAACGCGACGAGATCGGTATCGCCGCCCGAGGAGTAGCCCTGGAAGTCGCGCGTGAGGCGGCCCTTTCGCTGCGCCACCGCGAGCTCGTCGCCGGGCTTCGCGAAGTGGTCCATGCCGATGTACACGTAGCCCGCCGCGGCAAGGCGCCGGATCGCGCCGGTCATGAGCTCGAGCTTCGCCTCGGGCGTCGGCAGGTCCTCCTCGTGGATGCGCCGCTGCGGCTTGAACGCCTTCGGCAGGTGCGCGTAGGAATAGAGCGCGATGCGGTCCGGGTCGCACTCGATCACGCGCTCGAGCGTGGCGGCGAAGCCCTCCGCCGTCTGCTTCGGCAGGCCGTAGATGAGATCGAGATTCACCGAGCGCATGCCGCTCGCGCGCGCCGCGTCGATCACCTCGCGCGTCCGGGCGATCGACTGCACGCGGTTCACGGCGCGCTGCACCTCGGGATCGAAGTCCTGCACGCCGACGCTGATGCGGTTGAAGCCGATCGCCGCCAGGTGCCGGATGCGCGCCGCGTCCACCTTGCGCGGATCGATCTCGATCGCGTACTCGCCCGCAGGATCGAAGTCGAATTGCGCGCGCAACGCGCTCACCAGCCGCTCCGACTGCTCCTCGCCGAGGAAGGTGGGCGTGCCGCCGCCCCAGTGCATCTTCACGATGCGCCGGTCGCCGGGGGCGAGCGCGGCGGCGGCGAGCGCGATCTCCTTCTCGAGGTAGCCCACGTAGCGCACGGCGCGCTCGTGGTCGCGCGTCGCGATCTTGTTGCACGCGCAGTAGAAGCAGAGCGTGTCGCAGAAGGGGACGTGGACGTATAATCCGAGCGGCCGCGTGAACCCGCCGACGCTCCGGTGTCCCAGCCAATGACGATGGGCCTCGCCATCGAAGGCCTCGACGAAGCGATCGGCGGTGGGATAGGACGTGTAGCGCGGGCCGGCCCCGCCGTACTTGCGCAGCAGCGACGCATCCACCACCAGCGCCTCTTCCGGGAGGCGCGCCGCGCGCGGGGCTTCGACGACAGCGTTCATGCTTCCACTATGACCCCGCCCGCCGCGCGCCCCTTGACCGCGATCAAACGCCCCCGCTTCGCGCGCCGTCGCCATGGCTAGCCCGCAAGGCGCGGTCCCGGCGAGCGGTCCCGCCTCGCGCCTTGTGCCGATCCTCGCGCCCTTCATCGGCGCGGCGGCGCTCACCGCGGCGCTCGCCATCGGCGCGGCGATCCTCGACTGGTACCGCTACGAGATGCTGGTGGTCGCCGCGGCGATCAGCTGCGCGGCGGCGCTCCCTTCGCTCTACCTCATCCGCCGCCAGCTCGCGGAGCGCAAGGCCGCGCACGCCGCGCTCGCGGGCGCCGAGGCGCGCCTGCGCGGCATCCTCGATTCGGCGATGGACGCGATCATCACCGTCGACTCGCGCCAGCACGTGGTGCTCTTCAACCGCGCCGCCGAGGAGGTGTTCGGCTGGCCGCGCGCCGAGGCGATCGGCGCGCCGCTCGCGCGCTTCATTCCCGAGCGCTTCCGCGCCGCGCATGCCGGCCTGGTGCGCCGCTTCGGCGAGGACGCGGCGCCCTCGCGGCGCATGGGCGCCGGGCAGCGCATCGTGATGGGCCTGCGCGCGAACGGCGAGGAGTTTCCGATCGACGCCTCGATCTCGCACATCGTCGAGGAGGGCGAGCGCTTCTACACCGTGATCCTGCGCGACGTGACCGAGCGCGTGCGCGCCGAGGAGGCGCTGCGCGCCTCGCGCGAGGAGATCCGCGGCCTCGCGCTCACCGCGAGCACCGTGCGCGAGCAGGAGAAGAGCCGCATCGCGCGCGAGCTGCACGACGAGCTCGGGCAGGCGCTCACGGCGCTGAAGATCGACGTCGGGTGGCTGCGCGAGCACCAGGGCGACGCGGCGCAGGTCCGGCTCGCGAAGCTCGCCTCGATGCAGGCGCTGCTCGATTCGACCGTCGCCGCCGCGCGCCGCATCTCGTCCGACCTGCGACCGTTGATGCTCGACGACCTGGGGCTCGTCGCCGCGTGCGAATGGCTCGCGCACGACTTCCAGCAACGCAGCGGCGTTCCGTGCGAGCTCGTGGTGGGCGCGGGCCTCGACCTTCCCGATCCCTACGCGACCGCGGTGTTCCGCGTGCTGCAGGAATCGCTCACCAACATCGCGAAGCACGCCGCGGCGACGCAGGTCGAGGCGACGCTCGAGCGCGCGCAGGATGCGGTGGTGCTCACGGTGCGCGACAATGGCCAGGGCTTCGTGCCTTCGGCGCCGCGCAAGCACGGCTCGTACGGGCTGGTGGGACTTCGCGAACGCGCCTACCTCCTCGGCGGCGACATCCGCATCGAAAGCGCGCCCGGCGCGGGCACGCTGGTCGAGATGCGCATTCCGGTGGATGGAGACGCCGAAAACGGGGAATCGAGATGATCCGCATCGTTCTCGCCGACGACCACACCATCGTGCGCGAGGGATTGAAGCAGCTCCTCGCCGCGGCGGGCGACCTCGAGGTGGTGGGCGAGGCCGAGGACGGCTTCGCGGTGATCGAGCGGGTGCGCGCGCTCGACTTCGACCTGCTGCTGCTCGACATGTCGATGCCCGGCAAGAGCGGCATCGAGCTCATCAAGCAGGTGAAGGCGGAGAAGCCGAAGCTGCGCGTGCTGGTCCTCAGCATGCACGAGGAGCACCAGTACGCGGTGCGCGCGATCCGCGCCGGCGCCTCGGGCTACCTCACCAAGGAAAGCGCTTCGGGCCAGCTCGTGGAGGCGATCCGCAAGGTCGCTTCGGGCGGCGCCTTCATCAGCAGCGCGGTCGCCGAGCAGCTGGCATTGGGCGCGATGCCCGACGCGCAGGGCGCCCCGCACGAGGCGCTCTCCGACCGCGAGTTCCAGGTGTTCCGCATGCTCGCCGAGGGCAAATCGATTTCCGACATCGCCGAGCGCCTCAACCTTTCGGTGAAGACCGTGAGCACCCACAAGGCCAACATCCTGCACAAGATGGGCCTCGCCTCCACCGCCGACCTCATCCGCTACGCCCTCGACCGCAAGTTGATATAGGGACAGCAACACCGGGGACAGACCACTTGTCCCGCGGAGAAGAACGATATGTGCAGCGAGAAGTCGTTCTCCTCCGCGGGACAAGTGGTCTGTCCCCGGTTCATCGTCCCTATTAACCGGGTTTGCCGTCGAGGCGCGGGCGGGAGAGGATCGGCCAGTAGCGGATGGCGTAGAGGCCGTAGGCGAGCGACCAGCAGAAGCCCGAGGCGAGCACGGTCCAGAGGTAGCCCTCGCTCCAGGCCATGCCGACGAAGACGCGGATCACCGCCGCGGCGAGGATCAGCAGGTAGCAGGCGACCTCCCACGCATCGGCGCGCAGCGGGCGAGCGGTATGGCCGCGCGCGGTGCGCGTCATCATGCCGATCGTCATCCCGCCGATGGCGCCGATGGTGAGCGCGTGGATCGCGAACTGCGGCGCGACCGCGCCCAGCGCCGCGCACGCGCGCAGCAGCAGGTGGATCGGGATCCACGCATAGGCGAAATG
>JAICTR010000405.1 GCA_025936275.1 Burkholderiales bacterium | reverse complement strand
TGAGCTAAACGAGCGGCCCCGCGAAACGCTAAACTGGCGCACGCCCCTCGGGGTGTTGAAGTCTACTGTTGCATCGACGGGTTGAGATCACCCAGTCCCCTTTTTCTCTTAGGCGGAACACGCGTTCCGTCTTAAGGAAAAAGGGGACTGTCCCCCTTTTACGCGGCGGCGCGGATGGGGATGCGCGGCTTGCTCGCGGCGCTGCCGGCGGGGGCGCGCCAGCGCGCGAGGAGCTCGGCCTCGCGCTCGCGCGCGCGGACGAGATTCTCCATCTTGATGTGGCCGAAGCCGCGGATGTGCGACGGGATCGCCGCGATTTCGGCGGCGAGCGGCAGGCGCTCGCGGTCGAGCGAGCCGAGGAGCTCCTCGATCACTGCGCGGTAATCCTCGATGAGGCGCCTTTCGGTGCGCCGCTCGCTCGCGTAGCCGAACGGATCGAGCGCCGTGCCGCGCAGCGACTTGAAGCGCGCGAGGAAGCGCATGGCGCCGAGCATCCACGGGCCGTAAGTGCGCTTGCGCGGCTCGCCGGTCGTGGGATCCACCTTCGCCCACAGCGGCGGCGCGAGGTGCAGGTTCAGGCGGTAGTCGCCCTCGAACTGCTGCTTCACGCGATCGAGGAAATCGGTCGCGGTGTAGAGCCGCGCCACCTCGTACTCGTCCTTGTAGGCCATGAGCTTGAAGAGGTTGCGCGCGACGGCATCGGTGAGCTCGGTCGAGCCGGGCGCCTTGGACTGCTCGGCCGCACGCACGCGCTCCACGAGATCCAAGTAACGGCGCGCGTACGCCTCGTTCTGGTAGCCGGCGAGGAACTCGCGGCGGCGCGCGATCGCCTCGTCGAGCGATTGCGACAGGCGATGGCTTTCGGGCGCCGCATCGGCGGGCCCCGCGGCGCGCTCGACCGCAGCAAGGTCCAGCGCCGCGCGCCTTCCCCATTCGAACGCAGCCTTGTTCATCGCGACCGCGGTGCCGTTCAATTCGATCGCCTGCAGGATCGAGGACTCGGCGAGCGGCACCCAGCCCTTCTGCCACGCGTAGCCCATCATGAAGAGGTTGGTCGCGATCGAATCGCCCATGAGCGAGGTGGCGAGCGCCGAGGCGTCGACGAAATCCACCGCGCCCGCGCCGCACGCCTCGCGGATCGTCTCCGCCATGTCATGCGCCGGCACCTGAAGGTCCGGATCGCGCGTGAAGCCGCCGGTGGGCGCGACGTCGGCGTTGATCACCGCGCGCGTGACGCCCGATTGCATCTTCGCGATCGCCTCGTCGGACGCGGCGACGATCATGTCGCAGCCGATCACCACCTTCGCCTCGCCGGCGGCAATGCGCACCGCGTGGATGTCTTCGGGCCGCGCCGCGATGCGGATGTGCGAGTACACCGAGCCGCCCTTCTGCGCGAGCCCGGTCATGTCGAGCACCGCGACGCCCTTGCCTTCGATGTGCGCCGCCATGCCGAGGAGCGCGCCGATGGTGACGACCCCCGTGCCGCCGACGCCGGTAACGAGGATGCCGTAGGGTTGGTCGATGGCGGGGAGCGTGGGGACTGGAAGGGTGGGACCCTCTCCCCGGCCCTCCCCCAAGGGGGAGGGAGACTTTCTCTTGCGAAGCGTGCCGCCCTCCACCGTGACGAAGCTCGGGCAGAAGCCCTTCACGCACGAATAGTCCTTGTTGCAGCTGCTCTGGTCGATGGCGCGCTTGCGGCCGAACTCGGTTTCCACCGGCACGACGGAAAGGCAGTTCGATTTCACGCTGCAATCGCCGCAGCCCTCGCACACCAGGTCGTTGATGACCACGCGCTTCTGCGGATCGGGGAAGGTGCCGCGCTTGCGGCGCCGGCGCTTCTCCGCCGCGCAGGTCTGGTCGTAGACCAGCACCGAGACGCCGGGCGTCTCGCGCAGCTCGCGCTGCACGGCGTCGAGGTCGTCGCGATGGCGCACCGTCACGCCCGGCGCGAAGTCGGCATGAGAGCCGTACTTCTCCGGCTCGTCGCTCACCACCACGACCGTCTTCACGCCCTCGGCCGCGACTTGCCTCGTGATCATCGGGACCGTGAGCGGGCCATCGACGGGCTGCCCGCCGGTCATCGCCACCGCGTCGTTGTAGAGGATCTTGTAGGTGAGGTTCACGTTCGCGCCCACCGCCGCGCGGATCGAGAGCAGGCCCGAGTGGTAGTAGGTGCCGTCGCCCAGGTTGGCGAACATGTGCTTCGTCTCGGTGAACGGCTGGATGCCGATCCACGGCGCGCCCTCGCCCCCCATCTGCGTGAAGGTCATCGTCTGGTCGGGGCGGATCCAGATCGACATGTAGTGGCATCCGATGCCCGCCAGCGACTGCGAGCCTTCGGGCACCTTGGTCGAGGTGTTGTGCGGGCAGCCGCTGCAGAAGTACGGGATGCGCGCGACCTTTGCGCGCGGGTGTGCCAGCGCCGCCTCCTTCGCCTCGAGGAACTTGAGCCGCGCCTCGATGATGCTCGAGGTATAGAACTTCCCGATGCGCCGCGCGATCACGCGCGCGATCATCGCCGGCGTGAGCTCGCCCGCGGCCGGCAGCAGCCATTCGCTGCGGTGCACCTCCCACTCGCCGTGCTCGTCGTACTTGCCGATCACGCGCGGGCGCTCGGCATCCGGCCAGTTGTAGAGCTGCTCCTTCATCTGGTACTCGATGAGCTGGCGCTTTTCCTCGACCACCAGCACCTCGTGCAGGCCCTTCGCAAACTCGCGCACGCCGTTCGGTTCCAGCGGCCAGGGCATGCCGACCTTGCACAGGCGAATGCCGATCTCGGCCGCGAGCTTCTCGTCGAGGCCGAGGTTTTCCAGCGCCTGCAGCACGTCAAGGTAGCTCTT
>JAICTR010000322.1 GCA_025936275.1 Burkholderiales bacterium | reverse complement strand
GCGAGCTTGATCAGGATCACGCGCACGTCGCGCGCCATCGCGAGCAGCATCTTGCGGAAGTTTTCCGCCTGCGCATGCTGCAGCGTCGCGAACTCGATGCGGTCGATCTTCGAGACGCCGTCCACGAGCTCCGCGACCGCCTTGCCGAAGCGCTTCGCGATCTCCGCCTTGGTGGTGGGCGTGTCCTCGACGACGTCGTGCAGGATCGCGGCCATCAGCGCCTGCGCATCGAGGTGCCATTCGGCGAGGATCTTCGCCACCGCGAGCGGGTGCGTGATGTACGGCTCGCCGCTGTGGCGGTATTGGCCCGAGTGCGCGGCGCGCGCGACCCCGTAGGCCTGCTCGATCGACTCGATGTCCTTCGGCTTGAGGTAGCCGAGGACCGCGGTGAGCTCGTCGGGCCCGGGTCCCGGCAAGCCCGCGCCCGGGGGCCGGAGGGCCCCTGTGACGGTGTGGACGCCGAGGGCGGGCGGGTTCATCGAGTGGGGAGGAAGGCCGAGCGTGCCCGGCCCGCCCTCCGCGATTCTCCGCTCAGATCACCGGCGGCGTGGGCGCGGGGGGATTGAGCAGCTCCTTGCCGACCTTCGCGCCGGCGATCTCGCGCAGCGCGATCACCGTGGGCTTGTCCTTGTTCGGCTCGACGAGCGGCGTCGCGCCGAGGGCGATCTGGCGTGCGCGATTGGTCGCGGCGAGCGTGAGCTCGAAGCGGTTGGGGATGAACTTGATGCAGTCGTCGACGGTGATGCGGGCCATGGCGATCTCTCCGGTTACTTGAATTCGGCAAGCAGCGACGCGAGGCGCACCGACTGCGGCTCGCGCGCGAGCCTTGCCGCGCGTACCACGGCCTGCAGGTCGGAAACCGCCGAGTCGAATGCCTCGTTGACAATTATATATTGAAATTCAAGAACATGAGAGACTTCTTCGCGGGCCCCGGCAAGCCGCCTCGCGATCACGTCCGCGGCGTCCTTGCCGCGCGTCTCGAGGCGCCTTTTCAGCTCCGAGAACGACGGCGGCAGGATGAAGATGCCGACCATGCGCGGGAAGAGCGCGCGCACCTGGCGCGCGCCCTGCCAATCGATCTCGAGCAGCACGTCGTTGTCGCCCGCGAGCTGCGCCTCGATCCAGCGGCGCGACGTCCCATAGTAGTTACCGTACACGTTCGCATGCTCGAGGAAATCCCCCGAGGCGATCATCCGCTCGAACTCCTCGCGTGCGACGAAGTGGTATTCGCGCCCGTGCGCCTCGCCCTCGCGCGGCGCGCGCGTCGTGTACGAGATCGAGAGCTTGATGCGCGGCTCGCGGGCGAGGAGCTCGGCGACGAGGCTCGTCTTGCCGGCGCCCGACGGCGCCACGACGACGAAGAGGCTGCCGCTCATCGCGTCATCCCGCGACGACGCTCGTCGTCCCCGCGAACGCGGGGACCCCCCATGGATTCCCGCCTTCGCGGGAATGACGGATCCGGCTCACTCGATGTTCTGGACCTGCTCGCGCATCTGCTCGATCAGGACCTTCAATTCGACCGAAATGCGCGTCATCTCGTTCGCGACCGACTTCGAGCCCAGCGTGTTCGCCTCGCGGTTGAGCTCCTGGCACAGGAAGTCGAGGCGCTTGCCGCAGGCGCCGCCCTTGTCGAGCACGCGCTTGAACTCGGTGATGTGGGTGCCGAGCCGCGCGATCTCCTCGTCCACGTCGATGCGCGAGGCGTAGAGCACGATCTCCTGGTGCACGCGCTCGTCGGAGGGCGAGGCGGCCGCCTCGGCGATCTTCGCCGCGAGCTTCTCCTGGAAGGCCTTGACCGCGCCGGGCATGAGCGGCGCGGCCTGCGTCACCAGCACCGACATGCTCGCGAGGCGATCGCGCAGCACCTTCTCGAGCTTCGCGCCCTCGCGCTCGCGCGTCTGGTCGAGCTCGCCGAGCGCCTGCCCGAGGAGCGCCATCACGTCTTCCTTCACGCGATCCGGCGAGAGCGTCGATTCCGAAAGCACGCCGGGCCAATGCAGGATCTCCGCCACGGAGAGCGCACGCGCATCGGGAAAGCGTTCCAGCACGCGCGCGCCGGCCTCGCGCAGCGCC
The DNA here is from genome assembly GCA_025936275.1 of Burkholderiales bacterium. Taxonomy (GTDB): domain Bacteria; phylum Pseudomonadota; class Gammaproteobacteria; order Burkholderiales; family Usitatibacteraceae; genus Usitatibacter. The sequence goes on along the minus strand of JAICTR010000322.1, from coordinate 1,652 downwards.
GCCATCGCGGCATCGTCCGGAACCAGCGAGCGCTGCGCGGCGCTCGCCGGCGTGAAGGTGATCCTGCAATCCACCTTGCCGCGCGTGAGGTGCCCGGCCACCGCCTCGCGCATCGCGGGCTCGAGCGGGCGGATCTCCTCGGGGACGCGCGTCTGGAACTCGAGATAGCGGTGGTTCACCGTCTTCAGCTCCACCGCGAGGCTGCCCTGCGCGCTCTCGCGCGCGGCGGCCGCGAACCCCGTCATGCTGGCGATCATGGGGCGGTGGACGGGCGATTCAGCATCATGACAGCCCCGGATTTCGCGAGTGGAGTGGGTGTGCCGCGTTACGTTCGCAACAAAGCGGGCGATGCGGCGCGTTCGCGGCATCGAGTTGCCTTTACAAGGCGCAACCGGTTGCCGACAATGGCCGGAATTATATCGGAACCCCTCTTCCTCAATGCCCCAGCAGGCGAACCAGCCGCTGCCGGCCGGCTACGTGCTGAACGGCTATCGGATCGAGAAACCGCTTTCGTCCGGTGGGTTCAGCATCGTCTACCTCGCGCGCGACGAAAGCGGGACGCCGTTCGCGATCAAGGAGTACCTACCCTCGTCGTTGCCGCTGCGCTCCGAGGGCGTCGAGGTGCGCCTCGAGGACGAGGCGAACCTTTCGGTCTTCCGCCACGGCCTCAAGTGCTTCTTCGAGGAGGGGCGCGCGCTCGCGATGATCTCGCACCCGAACGTGGTGCGGGTCGAGAACTTCTTCCGCGCGAACGAGACCTGCTACATGGTGATGCAGTACGTGCGCGGCCGCACGCTGCAGTTCCACATCCAGCGCCACCGCCACGAGTTCACCGAGGGCTTCATCCGCCGCATCTTCGTGCACCTGATGAACGGACTTCGCGAGGTGCACTCGAGCAAGCTGCTGCACCTGGACATCAAGCCGGCGAACATCTTCATCTCGATGGACGGGCGCCCGGTGCTGCTCGACTTCGGCGCCGCGCGCATCACGCTCTCGGAAGAGGCGATGAAGCTGAAGCCGATGTACACCGCGGGCTTCGCCGCGCCCGAGCATTACCGCTTCAAGCCCGGCGAGCTGGGGCCCTGGAGCGACATCTACTCGGTGGGTGCGACCATCTACACCTGCATCGCCGGCGCACCGCCGCAGGCGGGCGACCAGCGCGAGCAGGATGACCGCATCATCCCGCTGCGCACCCTCGCGCGGCAGGATTATTCGGACGACCTGTATCGCGTCGTCGAGGATTGCCTCGCCGTCGACTACATGAAGCGCCCGCAGACGGCGTACGAGCTGCAGCGCCGCCTGATGACCGAGTCCGGCGCGGCCGCGGAAAAGCGCAGCGGCTTCCTCGAGACCATCAACCGGCCGTTGTCGAAGCTCTTCTCCCGCTGAGGGGCGCGAAGCGACATGCGCTTCACCATCTTCCAGGACAGCCGGCTCGGCGACCGCAAGGGCAACGAGGACCGCGTCGCCTACTCGTACAGCCGCGACGTGCTGCTGATGGTGATCGCCGACGGCATGGGCGGGCACGACCAGGGCGAGGTCGCGGCCGAAATCGCGGTGACCGAGATCACGCGCCGCTTCCAGCAGGAGGCGAGGAACCGCCTGCGCCGTCCGTTCGAGTTCCTGGTCTCCTCGATCCAGTCCGCGCACCG
>JAICTR010000173.1 GCA_025936275.1 Burkholderiales bacterium | reverse complement strand
TACGTGAACATGATTCGCGCCGGCGAAGCGGGCGGGAGCCTGCCCGCGGTGCTGCTGCGGCTCGCGGAGTACATGGAACGCTCGAAGGCCCTGCGCGACAACGTGAAGGCCTCGCTCACGTATCCCGCCTTCCTCGCGGTGATTTCCGTGATCGCGGTGGTCGTGCTCCTCGGTGTCGTGGTGCCGCGCTTCAAGCCGATCTTCGCCGGCGCCGGCAAGTCGATTCCGGCGATGACCCAGGTGGTGCTCTTCGCCGGCGACGCGATGCGCAACTACGGCTGGCTGATGCTGATCGGGATCGCGCTGCTCGCCTACTTCTCGGCGATGCGCCTGCGCGACCCGGAGGTGCGCTATCGCTTCGACCGCAGGCGCGTCACCGCGCCGGTGGTGGGCGAGCTCTTCGCGAAGGTGGAGATGGCGCGCTTTTCGCGGACGCTCGGCACGCTGCTCGGCAACGGCGTGACGCTGGTTTCCGCGCTCAACATCGTGCGCGATACCATGGGCAACGCGTGGCTCGCCGAGGCGATCGCCGGCGTCGCGCGCGAGCTGAAGGAGGGGCGCGGCCTGGGCCGGCCGATGATGGAGAGCGGCCGCTTCCCGATGCTCGCCGTGCACATGATCCTGGTGGGCGAGGAGACCGGCCGCCTCGACGACATGCTGATGCAGGTCGCCGATACCTACGACCGTGAGGTGGAGGTGGCGATCCGCCGCTCGCTCGCGCTGCTGCAGCCGGTGGTGATCGTCACGATGGCGCTCATCATCGGGTTCATCATCATCGCCATCCTGTCGGCGATGCTGTCCGTTTACGACATTCCCGTCTAGGGCGAGAGGCTTCTTCCGATGCGCAAAATCCCCCGTCGCCGCGCGCAGCGCGGCTTCACGATCCTCGAGATCGTCATCGTTTTCATCCTGCTCGCGGGCATCATGGCCTTCGTCGGCCCGAAGATCTTCGAGCAGATGGGCCGCGCGAAGTCGCAGGAGGCGAAGATCCGCATCCAGCACCTCGCGGGACAGATCGAGATGTACAAGCTGGAAGTGGGCAAGCTTCCGGACAACCTGCAGGCGCTGCTGCAGGCGCCGGCCGGCACCGAGGGCAAGTGGAACGGCCCGTATGCGAAGCCCGACGACCTGAAGGACGCATGGGGCAACGACTTGCGCTACACCGTCCCGGGCCAGTCGAAGGCCTTCGACCTGGTGTCGCTCGGCGCCGATGGCAAGGACGGCGGCGAGGGCGAGAACCGCGACGTCTCCAACTGAGACGCGCCGCGAGACCTTTCCGGTGCGCAAGTCGTCCGGATTCACGCTGCTCGAGGTGGTGCTGGTCCTCGCGATCGGCGTCGCGATCTACGCGCTGCTCCTTGGAGTGCCGCTGCGTGGCGCGAGCAGCGCCGACCTGAAGGCCGCGGCGCGCACGCTGGCCTCGGGATTGCGCCAGGCGCAGACGACGGCGATGGCGACGCGGCGCGATGCGATGCTCACCCTGGACCTGGAAACCCGCCAGTTCACGCTCCCCGGCGACAAGACACCGCGCAAGCTCCCCGGCGACGTGGACCTCAAGCTCTACACCGCGGAGAGCGAGGTGACCAGCGAGCACACCGGCGCGATCCGCTTCTATCCGGACGGCAGCTCGACCGGCGGGCGCATCACGGTGTCCTCCGGCAAGCGCCAGTACCTGGTCGACGTCGACTGGCTCACGGGAAAGGTGCGCATTGAGGACTAGCCGCGCGCCGCGCCGCTCGCGCGGCTTCACGCTGATCGAGATGGTGGTGGCATTCGTGCTGCTGGGCCTCGTGCTCTCGACCGGCTTCGAGATCTTTTCCGAGGGCATGTCGCGCGCATCGACGCTCGACGAGCGCTCGCGCGCGCTCGACGTCGCGCGCTCGCGCCTCGCGGACGCGGGCGTCGAGGAGCCGCTCAAGGAAGGCAGCGCGCAGGGCGAGGCGCAGGACCCGCGCTTCCGCTGGACCACCACCGTCACGCCGTTCGTGGAGCCGGCCGACGCGCAGCGACCGCTGCAAAGCGCGTACGAGCTCTATCGGATCGACGTGAAGGTCGACTGGCGCGGCTCGGACGGCAAGGATCACGCGCTCGGCCTCGCCACGCTGCGCCTCGGGGCCCGCTCGTGAGGACGCGCGCCGAGGGCGGCTTCACGCTCGTCGAGCTGGTGGTCGCCCTGGTGCTGCTGGGCGCGATGATGTCGCTGCTCTATTCCGGCATCACGTTCGCGCTGCGCAGCTGGGACGCCGGAGACGCGAACGGCCGCCGCACCGCAGACCGCCGCATCGGCGAGAACTTCCTGCGCCGCGAGCTCACCGAGACGTTTCCCCTGCGCTGGAAGAATCCGATGGCGCTGCGTTTCGCCTTCGAGGGCGGCGATCACGTGCTGCGCTTCGTCTCCTCGCGGCCCGCGGGCATCGCGCAGGGCGGGCTCGCGCTGGTGGCGATCGACGTGGAGGACGATCCGGAACATCCCGGCACCTCGAACCTCGTGATGCGCCGCGTGCTCGCCGATCCGGATGCCGCCGACTTCACCGCGCTCGACCCGGTGAAGCCCTCGATCCTGGTCGAGGACGTGAAGAGCGCCGAGTTCGCCTACTTCGGCGCGGAGAACGACTTCGCCGAGCCGCGCTGGTTCGCGCGGTGGCCCTATCCGGCACGCATGCCCGAGGTGGTTCGCGTGCACATGGAGGCTGCCGACGGCACGCGCCTGCCCGACGTGGTGGTGAAGCTCATGCTCGGCGAGGAAGCGGGCTGCCTCGAGACCTCGCTGCAGCGCGGCTGCCGGCCGCGGAGGACCTGATGGCGCGCTCTCCCGGCTCGCAGCGCGGCGTGGCCCTGGTCCTCGTGATGTGGGCCTCGATCCTCCTCGCGGTGGTCGCCTCGAGCTTCATCTTCGACCGGCGCTCGGAGGCGATGGTGGTGGCGAACTCGGTCTCGATCGCCCGCGCGCGCGCCGCGGCCGACGCGGGCGTGGAGCGCGCGGTGTTCGAGGCATACCGCGTGGACAACGCGCCCGAAACGTGGAAGCGCGATGGCGCGGTGCACGACTGGAGCTTCGACGGCGCCGCGGTGCGCGTGGGCATGAGAGACGAGTCTGCTAAAATCGACATCAACACGGCTTCCGACGCGCTGCTGCGCGGCCTGTTCGTTTCCGCAGGGCTCCCGGACGAGCAAGCCGATGCGCTCCTCGATGCGGTCCTCGATTGGCGCGACGCGGACACGCTGAAGCGCCTGCACGGCGCGGAAGAAGACGACTACAAGGCCGCCGGCCTATCCTATCGACCCGCCAACGCGCCCTTCCAGGCCATAGAGGAGTTGCAGCTCGTGCTCGGAATGCGCCCCGAGGTGTATCGCCGGATCGCGCCCTCGATCACGATCTACTCGCGCCAGCGCGGCGTGAATCCGCAGGTCGCCTCGCGCGAGGTGCTGCTCGCGATTCCCGGCGTGACGCCCGACATCGCCGACGCCTACATCGCGCAGCGCGAGGCGGCACTCGCCAACGGCGAGCCGCTGCCGGCGCTCGCGCAGGCGGGCGCCTTCGCCGTGGCGGGATCGATGGTGATCTCGGTGCGCGCCGAGGCACGGCTCGATGACGGCACGTTCTTCGCGCGCGACGCGGTGGCGCTGCTGCGTCCCGCGCCGCGCAAGCCCGTGACCTTCGTCGCCTGGCGCGAATCGACGGCCCCGCCGCCGGCGCCCCCGCCCGGCGAGCCGCCGGCGCAGCCGCCTCGCTGATGGCGGCGACCGGCATTTCCGGCGAGCGTGCGATGCCGCAGTGGCGCGTGCAGCTCGCGTCGTTCTGGCGCTGGTGGCGCGGCGAGCTGAGCGACGTCGCCCAGGAGCGCCTCGGGTTGCTGCGCGGGGCGGCGGACGTTCCCCAGGTCGCGGTCGATGCGGAGCATGTGGTGCTGGTCGAGCCACGCACCGCTCCCGAGGCCAACGCGCGCATCGAGGCGGGCCCCATGGATACGGTGCGGGCGGGCGCGGCATTGCGAAGCGCGCTGCGGCGCGCCGGCGAAACGCGCGCGCGCGCGCGGCTGTGCCTCGAGCATGGCGATGCCCTCGTGCGCCGCGTCGCGATGCCGGCCGCGACCGAGGAGAACCTGCGCCAGGTGTTGGGCTTCGAGATGGACCGGCTCACGCCGTTCCGTGCCGAGGACGTCTATTTCGATTACCGCGTCGTGTCGCGCGATGCGGCTTCCGGACAGCTCTCCGTGCAAGTCGCCCTCGCGCGCCGCGAGCTCGTGGATCGAAGGGTGCAGCGGCTGCGTGAGCTCGGCGCTAACGTGCAGGGCGTCGCGGTGCGCGATGCCGCGGGGCACACGGTGCAGGCGATCGACCTCCTGCCCAGCGAGCAACGCGGCGAGGGCGAGACCGCCCGCGAGCGCTTCCTGCAGCGCGCCATCGGCGGCGCGGTGCTGGTTCTCTTCGCGCTCGCGCTGCTGATTCCGCTCTGGCAGAAGCGCGAGACCATCATCGCGCTGCAGCCGGTGCTCGCGCGCGCGCAACAGGAGGCCGCGTCGACCAATGCCGTCGCGGATCGGTTGCAGCGGCGCGTCGAGGATTACAACTTCATGGTCGGCAGGAAGCTCGCCACATATCCGGCACTGGCGTATGTCGAGGAGGTGTCGCGATTGCTGCCGGACACCACGTGGCTGCAACAGATGCAGATCCGCTCCACCGGCAAGACGCGCGATGTGGAGATCACCGGCGAGACCACGTCTTCGTCGAAGCTGATCGAGATCCTCTCGCAATCCGCGCTGCTTAGGAATCCCGTGCCGCGCGGCACGATGACGCGCGGCTCGACGCCCAACTCCGAGCGCTTCATGATCCAGGCCGAGGCGCCGCCGCGCGCGCTGCCCGAGCCGAGGCCTCTGCTCGCCGAAGCCGGGTCGAAAGCGCCGTCCTCGAGGCCGGTGCCGGCCGCGCCGCGGCCGCCGCAGCAGGAGACGAAGCCCGCCGCGACGGCGACGCTCAAGCCCGCGCCCGCGGCGGGCAAGGCGGCACCGGCGAAATCGCATGCGGGGGCGAGCCGGTGAGCACGCCCTTCGCATGGGTCCGCGATCCGCGCCGCAGCCGCGCGCTCGCGCTCGGACTGCTCGTCGCGATCGTGATCGCGGTCGTCGCCGCGGTGGCGATTCCCACCTGGCTCCTCAATCGGCACTACGACGTGGCCCTCGCCGAGAGCCTCGACAAGCTCGATCGCTATCGGCGCATCGCCGGCACGCGGCCGCAGGTGGTGCGCGAGAACGACGCCATGGCCGCGCGCGATCCGGCGAAGTTCTACCTGCGCGCGGGCGCCCTCGCCTTGTCCGCCGCGGAAGTGCAGGAAGCGGTGCGCGGCCTGGTGCAGTCGAGCGGTGGGCGGCTGATCACGGTCGGCGCGCCCGTCTCCCACGACGAGGGGCGCTACCGCCAGGTCGGCATCAACGTGCAGCTCACCGCGAACGTGTTCGCGCTACGCAAGATCCTCGGCGCGATCGAGGGCAACACGCCCTACCTGTTCGTGGACAACCTCACGATCCGTACGCAGGTCCCGGCGAACTTCCGTCCCGCGCCCGGCGCGGAGCCGGAGATGTTCGTGCAGTTCGACGTGTACGGCTATTCGCTCGGCGGCGGCAAATGAATCCGTTCCAGCGTCAACCGCTCATCGCTTCCCTCGCCGTCGTCGCCGCGGTGCTGGTGGCCGCGATCGGCATCGAGACGGGATTCGGGACGCGGCTCGGAGCGAGGATCCCGTCCGGGGTTTCCAAGCCGGCCGTGCCTTTCCAGGCCCGCTTGCTGCCCGCGCCGGCGCCGCTCGATCCGGAGCAGACGTTCGCCGAGATGGTCGCGCGTCCGCTTTTCACGCCCACGCGCCGCCCGGCGCCGGCCGCCGAGGCGCCTTCGCAGGTGACATTCAAGCGCGGGCAGTACGTGCTGCAAGGCGTGATCATCGCGGCGGGAACCAAGATCGCGATGCTGCGCGACAAGACCACCGGAAAGGTGCACCGCGTGCAAGAGGGTCACGACCTCGATGGCATGAAGGTCGCGGAGGTCAAGCCCGAATCCGTGACGCTCGGGGTCGGCAAGGAGCACGAGGTCCTGCCGCTGGAAGTGCAGAAGCAGGCCGCCCCGGGCGTCGCGAAGGCCGAAGGTCCGTTCGGTGCCGCCGGCGCCGCGCCGCGCAACCCGCTCGCGCCGATGCCGCATCCGACACTGCCGGCGAACGGCGTCCATCCGGGCACCCCCGCGGCGGGCAACGGCCGCGCGGCCGCGCCGCCGCCCCAGGCGACCACCGCACCGCTGACACCCGAAGAGCTGCTCGCGCGCCGACGTGCCCGCCGCACCCAACAAAACCAGTGAGCGACTAACATGGCCGTGCATTTTCGAGAACACGAAGAGGAACATTTCGCGATGAGCGGCACGCCGAGGACGGTGCAGTCACGCGGACGGTCGCGTCTGGGGCTCGCAGCCGCAACCCTCGCGCTGCTTGTCGCGGGATGCTCGATGCTGCCCCCCACCATGCGCGAGGGAACGCCGGAGGCCGGTGAAGCGCCGACCGCAGGTCCGCAGGCGACTTTCGGCCCCTCGGGTCCGCCGCCCGCGTCCGCGGTCGCTT
>JAICTR010000122.1 GCA_025936275.1 Burkholderiales bacterium | reverse complement strand
GTACACCACCGCGCCGATGCGATCCACGGGAACGATGCGCGCGGGGGTGTCGGCGAGGCGCGTATCGAGGCGCCCGGCGGCCGCGGGCGCGGACGGCGCCTGCGCGAGGACCATCGTCGCCGCGGCGCCCGCGCACAGGGCGAGGAGTCGGAGAAGCTTTCGAATCATGGGGGGATCTCGTCGGACCGGCGGTAGCCGGCGATATTCTGCCGGAGCGTTTCCAGCGGGTTGATTCCGATGCGCGAGAAGCCGGTGAGCTCGAGCTGTATCTGGAACGACGTCGAATACTGCTGGGTCGCCGTGATGAACCGGTGCGCCACCGCGCGCAGCTGCCAGCACCCCGCATTGTACTCGAAGCCCACCAGTCCCTCGAGGAGCTTGCGATCCTGCGTGCTCCAGTTCCAGCGCGCGACGCCGGTGATGTCGTGCGTGATCGGCCACTGCGCCGAGAGATCCACCTGCGCGATGCCGGCCTGCAGCGACGGATCGGCGTTCGGGTCGGTCGTGCCGCGCGCGTAGCGATAGGCGGCGTTGAACACGCGGCCCGGCTCCGGCGAGTAATGACCCTCGAGCACCACCTTCTCCGAGCGGTTGAGGTTCGGCGTGTACTGGAAGCCCGCGTCGATCGAGACCGAGGGCGACATCTGGCTCGCCACCGCGGCGAGGATGTCGGAATGCTTGGCGTCGGCCTGCGACTGGCCGAGGGAGACGCGCGGCGGCTCGAAGTAGTAGACCTGCCCGACGCTGGCGGTGAAGCGCTCGAGGCCGGTGTTGGACTCGATCATGCGCGAGGTGAGCCCGAGCGTGATCTGGTTCGCGTCGCCCACGCGGTCGCCGCCGACGAAGCGGTTCTCGGTGAAGATCTGGGTGAAGCTGAAGTCCTTTTCCGCGGTGGTGAAATTCGGCAGCCGGCTCTGGTCGCGGAACGGCACGTAGAGGTAATAGAGCCGCGGCTCGAGCGTCTGGTCGAACGTGCGGCTTCCCCACTGGATCGTGCGGTCGAAGTAGAGGCCGCTATCCACGCTCGCGATCGGCAGCGACAGCGGTCCGTCCTCCGCGCCCGCCGTCGCGTGGTCCTGCAGGCGGTAGGCCAGGTAGTAGTACTGCAGCTTCGGCACGACGTAGCCGTAGCTGCGGCGCAGCGGCATCGAGATCGACGGGTTGAAGATGAAGCGCTGTCCCTCGACCAGCGTGGGATGGCGGAAGTTGGAGGCCTCGGTGGTGAATTGCCAGTCGACGCCGTGCACGTTCTGCCGCGCCCCCGAGAAGAGCGCCTGCGGGAGGATGCGATACGGGATCGGCACCGGCGGCCCGAGCGGATCCTGCAGCGTCTGGTAGGAGAGCGCGCGCGTCGCGAAGGACCAGGTGTCGTCGTTGTACGCGACGATCGCGTCGTGCGGCAGGTTGGTCTGCGAGGTGAGCGCGATCTTGGTCGAGAGGTCGCGGAAGTAGTTGTCGTCGGAGACTTCCTGCGCGTTCACCGCGGCGCTCCAGCCATGGCCGAACTGCTGCGAATGGCGGATGCCCGCGAACCACCGGTCGCGTCCCGCGACGCGATCGTGCGGCAGGTACTCGCCGTCGATCTCGCCGGAGAACTTCGGCTCCAGGTAGCGGAACTCGTCGCCCAGCTGCAGCCCGCGCTTGGTGAAGAGCTTGGGCGTCACCGTCGTGTCCATGTTCTCGGCGATGTTCCAGTAGTACGGGAGCGACGCCTCGAAGCCGCTCTTGCCCGACGTGCCGAAGGTGGGCGCGAGGAAGCCCGAGCGGCGCTTGTTGTCGAGCGGGAACGTGACGTACGGCATGTAGAGGATCGGGACGCCGAGGAAGTAGAGCAGCGAATGGTGCGCCGCGCCGACATTGCGCGAGCCGTCGACATCGAGCTCGCGCACGCGCAGGAACCAGTCGTCGCGCGGCACCGGGCACGAGGTGTACTCCGCGCCGAAGAGGCGGCTCTTCTGCTCCTCGCCCAATTCCGCGCGCGTCGCCTCGCCGCGCGTCGCGATGCGCCGCTCCGCCGTCTTGGGAAATTCGAAGACCGGCGACTGCATCTCGCCGGTGCCGTTGTCGAGGCGGTAGCGCAGGCGCGGGCCGGTGGCGCTGTCGCCGTTGCGCTCGAGGCGCACGGCGCCGGTCGCGATCGCGGTCTGGTCGGAGGCGTCGTATTCCAGGCGATCGGCGCGGATGCTCGCGCCGCGCTGGCGCAGCACCACGTTGCCGGTGGCGACGACCTTGTCGTGCCCCTGGGCCTCGACTCGGTCGGCCTCGAGGAACTTGGCGCTGTCGCGCTCGAGGCGCGAAGGCGCCATGTGGAACTGGCGCTCGAGCTTCAGTCGCAGGCCGTCCGGAAGTTGCGCGGCGGCGATGCCCGGAATTGCCGCGCCGAGGAGGGCGAGCGCCAGCGTGCGTATGCGTCTCGACCTCAAGGCGTCTTCGGGTGCGAATGCTAGAATGAATGGCGAAGGATACACGCAAATTCGCGCCCCGCCCCTGCCGATGGACGACCGAATCCGCGCGCTCAGCGCGTGGCTCGCGACGACGCTCGCGGGGGCCGAATTCCGACTCGAAACCGCTTCCGCCGACGCGAGCTTCCGCCGCTATTTCCGCGTTTTCCTGGCGGAGGGCACGCGGGTCGCGATGGATGCGCCGCCCGATCGCGAGGACTCGCGGCCGTTCCTGCGCGTCGCGCGGCTGATGCACGAGGCGGGGCTGCACGCGCCGGCGATCCTCGCGCACGACCTCGCACAGGGTTTCCTGCTCCTCGAGGACCTCGGCACGCGCTCCTACCTCGCGGCGCTGCGCGAAGAGCGGGAGGTCGACCGCCTGTTCGGCGACGCGACCTCCGCGCTGGTGCGCTGGCAAGCGGCGTCGCGCGCGGGCGAGCTCCCCGAATACGACGAGGCGCTGTTGCGCCGCGAGCTGATGCTCTTCCCCGACTGGTACCTCGCGCGGCATCGCGGCGTCACGCTCTCGCCCGCGCAACGCGAAGCGCTCGAAGGCGTGTTCCGCGCGATCCTCGCCGTGAACCTCGCCGAGCCGCGCGTCTACGTGCATCGCGACTTCATGCCGAGGAACCTCATGGTCTGCGATCCGAACCCCGGCATCCTCGATTTCCAGGACGCGGTGCACGGGCCGATCAGCTACGACGTCGCGTGCCTCTTCCGCGATGCGTTCATCTCGTGGGACGAGGAGCGCGTGCTCGACGGCACCATCCGCTACTGGGAGAAGGCGCGCGCGGCCGGGCTTCCCGTGCGCGCCGAGTTCGCCGAGTTCTGGCGCGACGTGGAGTGGATGGGATTGCAGCGCCACCTCAAGGTCCTCGGCATCTTCGCGCGGCTGCATCACCGCGACGGCAAGGCGGGCTACGTCGAGGACGCCCCGCGTTTCATGGGCTACGTGCGGCACACCGTGGATCGCTACCGCGAGCTCGCGCCGCTCGGGCGCCTGCTCGACGAAATGGAAGGCCGCGAGTCCCGGGCGCGCTACACGCTCTGATGGCGCGCGCGCTGATCCTCGCCGCGGGACGCGGCGAGCGCCTGAGGCCGCTCACGGATGCCACGCCCAAGCCGCTGCTGCGCGCCGGGGGCAAGCCGCTCATCGAGTGGATGGTGGAGCGCCTCGTCGCCGGCGGGTTCCGCGAGCTGGTGGTGAACCACGCGCACCTCGGCGCGCGGATCGAAGCGGCGCTCGGCGATGGGGCGCGCTTCGGCGCGCGCATCCGCTACTCGCCCGAATCGCCGGCGCTCGAGACCGCGGGCGGGATCGCGCGCGCGCTGCCGCTGCTGGGCGAGGCGCCGTTCGTCGTCGTGAGCGGCGACATCCACACCGATTTCGATTTCGCCACGCTCGCGCCGCGCATCGAGGCGATCGCAAACGACCCCGCGGCGCAGGTCGCGCACTTCGTGCTGGTGGACAATCCGCCGTGGCACGCCGGCGGCGACATGGCGCTCGCGCAAGGCCGCGTCCGCCTCGAGGGTCCGCGCCTCACGTATGGCAACATCGCGGTGTTCCATCCGGGGCCGTTCCACGAGATCACGGAGGGAACGCGGCTCAAGCTCTTTCCCTGGATGTACCGCTTCGTAAGCGAGGGGCGCGTGACGGGAGAGCGCTACGACGGGCCATGGGACAACGTGGGCACCGCGGAGCAGCTCGCCGCGCTCGACAGGAGGCTTTCCGGATGACGTTGTACGTCCCCACCGCATTTCGCGTCGAGGATCGGCGCGCGCTCGTCGACTTCATCGAGCGCCATGCCTTCGGCACGCTGGTCTCGACCGGCCCGGCGGGCTTCGACGTGAGCCACGTGCCGTTCCTCCTCGACGAGGGCGAAGACGGCCGCCTCACGCTGCTCACCCATTTCGCGCGGGCCAATCCGCAAGCGCAGAACCTCGCGAGCGCCGCGCACGTGCTCGCGATCTTCCAGGGCCCGCATGCGTATGTGTCCCCGACGTGGTACGAGAATCATCCGGCGGTCCCCACCTGGAACTATGCCGTGGTCCATGCCCATGGCCGTGCGCGTCCGCTCGAGGAGCCGGCGCTGCGCTCGGTCCTGGCGCGGCTTTCCGCGCAGTACGAATCGCATCGCGAGCGTCCCTGGCGCATGGAGGCGCTGGCGGACGACTATGTCGCGAAGATGGTGAACGCCATCGCCGGCTTCGCGATCGAAGTCGAGAAGCTCGAGGGGAAGTTCAAGCTTTCGCAGAATCGTCCCGCGGGCGACGCGGCGCGGGTCGCCGACGCGCTCGAATCGGAGGGCGCGGCCGATCTCGCCGCGTTGATGCGCGACCGGAACCCGGCCGCCAGGAGGTAAAATTCCATCATGAAGCTCGAACATCCCTTCGACGTGAAGCCGTACAAGGCGCGCCGCGCGCGCCTCGCCCGCGAGCTGGAAGAAGGCATCGTCATCGTGCCCACCGCGCCCGAGCGGCCGCGCAATGCCGATGCGCTCTACGACTACCGGTGGGACAGCGGCTTCTACTACCTTACGGGGTTCCGCGAGCCCGAGGCCGTGCTGGTGATGGTGCTCGGCGCGAAGCCGCGCTCCATCCTCTTCTGCCGCGAGAAGAACCTCGAGCGCGAGATCTGGGACGGCTACCGCCACGGGCCGGCGCAGGCGCGCGAGCTCTTCGGCTTCGACGAGGCGCATCCCTACGGTGAGCTCGACCAGCGCATGCCCGACCTCCTCGCGGATCGCGAGATCGTGCACACGCCCGTGGGCTCCGATCCCGCGTGGGACCTGCGCGTCGCGGGCTGGCTGAACGCCGTGCGCGCGAAGGTGCGCACCGGGATCACCGCGCCGGCGCAGATCCGCGACGTGCGCGCCGCGGTGAACGACATGCGCCTCGTGAAGGACGAGCACGAGGTTGCGGTGATGCGCCGCGCGGCCGATATCTCCAGCGCCGCCCATGTGCGCGCCATGCGCTCGGCGGCGCCCGGCATGCGCGAGTACGAGGTCGAGGCCGAGCTGCTGCACGAGTTCCTGAAGAACGGCGCGCGTGCGCCCGCCTACGGCTCGATCGTCGCCGCGGGCGCGAACGCGTGCGTTCTGCACTACCGCGAGAACTCGGCGGAGTTGCGCAAGGGTGAGCTGATGCTCATCGACGCGGGCTGCGAGCTGGAAAGCTATGCGTCGGACATCACGCGCACCTTCCCGATCGCCTCGCGCTTCAGCGGCGTGCAGCGCGACGTGTACGAGCTGGTGCTCGAATCGCAGGAAGCCGGGAGCCGCGCCGTGAAGCCGGGCGCCGATTTCATCGACTACCACGACGCCGCGACGCGCGTGCTGGCGCAGGGGCTCATCGACCTGCGCCTGTGCAAGGGGAGCGTCGAGCAGGTGCTGGAGAACGAGTCGTACAAGCAGTTCTACATGCACCGCACCGGGCACTGGCTCGGCCTCGACGTGCACGACGCGGGCGACTACATGCGCAAGGGCAAGTGGCGCAAGTTGAAGCCCGGCATGGTGCTCACGGTGGAGCCGGGGCTCTACATCCGGCCCGGAACGAACGTGCCGAAGTCGTTCTGGAACATCGGCGTGCGCATCGAGGACGATGTGCTTGTCACCTCGAAGGGTCGCGAGATCCTCACCGCGGCCTGTCCCAAGAGCGTGAAGGACGTGGAGGCGGCGGTCCTCGACCGCTAGCGCCGTGCTCGACGTCGCGATCGTCGGCGGCGGCCCCGTCGGCTCGGCCGTCGCCGCGCTCGCGGCGCCATCCGGCCTCTCGATCGCGATCCTCGAGGCCCGCGCGGCGCCCTCGGGCGACCGGCGCATCCTCGCGCTCTCGCACGCGAGCCGCGAGCGGCTCGAGGAGGCGAACGCCTGGCCCACGGGCGATGCGACGCCGATCGAGTCGATCCACATCTCGCAGCGCGGCGGACCGGGGCGAACGCTGCTCGAGGCCCGCGAGCAATCGCTCCCGGCGCTCGGCTACACCGTGCCTCATGCGGCGCTCGAGTCGCGCCTCGCCGCGCGACTCTCGGGGCAGCGCATCGAGGTGCGCCACGGCGCGGCGTGCGAGGGCATCGCGCTCGATCCCGAGGGGGCGACGGTCATGCTCGGCTCGGGCGAGGCGCTGCGCGCACGGCTTCTCGTGATCGCCGATGGCGGCTCGAGCGCCGCGCGCATTCCCGGCGTCGCCTTCCGCGAGAAGGACTACGCGCAGGAGGCCGTGGTCGGCATGGTGCGCACCGATCGCGCGCACGGCGGCCGGGCGTACGAGCGCTTCACGCCCGAAGGGCCGCTCGCCTTGCTGCCCGTGGCCGATCGATACGCGCTCGTGTGGACCGCGCAGCCGGCACGCGCGCGCGAGCTTCTCGCGCTCGACGAGCGGTCGTTCCTCGCCGGGCTTCAGGTGGCATTCGGCGATCGCGCCGGGCGGTTCACGGCGATCGAGTCGCGCAACGCCTTTCCGCTGCGACTGCGCACCGTGAACACGCCGGTCGCGCTGCGCACCGTGATCGTCGGCAACGCCGCGCAGGCATTGCACCCGGTCGCGGGCCAGGGATTGAACCTGGGGCTGCGCGATGCGGCGGCCCTCGCGGACCTGCTGCGCGCCTCGCCCGAGGCGGCGGGCAGCCGCGAGATGCTCGATGCGTATCGCGCGGCGCGTCGCCGCGATGCATCGCGCGGTGTCGTGTTCACCGATTTGCTGGTCTCGATCTTCGCCGATGGCCGGCGGCTTCCGACCTGGGGACGCGGGCTCGCGCTCGCCGCGTTCGACCTGCTGCCGCCGGCGCGGCGGCTGCTCGCCGAGCGCATGATCCACGGCGCGCCCTCGTGAGGCCGCGCATCCTCGTGGCGGGCGGCGGGCCGGTGGGCATGGCGTTCGCCTGCGCGGCGTCGGATTGGGACGTGCGCGTGCTCGAAGCGGCACCCGCGCGCGCGCCCGCGCAAAGCGACGACTACGACGCGCGCATCTTCGCCGTGAGCCCGGGAACGCGCAGCCTGCTGCGCGACCTCGGCGCCTGGGAGCGCCTCGATGCCTCGCGCCTCGCGCCGGTGCGGCGCATGGAAGTCTTCGGTGATGGCGGCGCGAAGCTGCAGTTCGCGGCGCGTCCCGGCGCGGCGCTCGCGTGGGTCCTCGAAGCGGGCCGCCTCGGCGAGGCGATCGAGGCGCAGGCGGCGGCGCTTGCGCACGTGGAGATCCGCCACGGCGCGCGTGCCGTCGATTTCGGGGTGGAGGGGCGAAGCGC
>JAICTR010000409.1 GCA_025936275.1 Burkholderiales bacterium | reverse complement strand
CCGTCGCCCACGGTGACCTTCAGGCGCGGATCGTCGAACGCGCCGCGATGCACGCGGCCGAACTGGGCCTTCGCGATCTCGATCACCTCGCGATCGAGCTCGGCCATGTGCACGCGCTCGATGGTCGCGTGCTTGAGGAGCTCCTCGGAGGATCCGCCGTCGCCGCCGCCGATCACCAGCGCGCGCGTGGGCTTCGGATGCGCCATCGCCGCCGGATGCACGAGGTTCTCGTGGTAGAAGAACTCGTCGCGCTCCGAGGTCATGTTGTAGCCGTCGAGGCGGAAAACGCGGCCGAGCTCGGGCGTCTCGTACACCTCGAGGAGCTGGAACGGCGTGCGGCGCCGCTCGAGCAGCGTGCCTTCGAAGTACACGCCGCTCGCGTCGGTCAACCGCTCGAGGATCTTCTCCGGCACCGCCGCTCGCGCGTCAGGCGACGCGCTTCTCGAGCGGCAGGTCCTTGCCCCGCATGACGCGCTCCACGAGCACGTCCGCGGGCTTGAGCGCCTTCACCAGCGTCTTGTAGACCGCCTCGGCCTTGGCGGTGTTGTCGGAAGTGTAGTTGCAGACGTACACATCGAGCGTCGCTCCATCCCGTTCCGGCCAGGTGTGGATCGCCAGGTGCGATTCCGCGAGGACGACCGCGCCCGTGGCCCCGCCCTGCTGGGTGCCATCGGCGCCGTCGAATTGGTAGAAATGGTCCCCGAGGACCGTGAGCCCGACGTCCCTGCAAGCGGTGACGCAAAGCTCGCGCAGCTTTTCGGACGAGACGAGCAGCTCGCCCTTCTGGCAAGTGTAGAGATCAGCGATGATGTGCAGTCCCTTCACTCCGATACCCCCTTCCAAGCAAAGATCCGCAGCAGGGACTGCGCACGCGACCTCGGGCGGCCGGGAACACGTTGCGCCGTGTTCCGGGACGCCCTCAAACCCAGGGCGGCGGGCGAATTCCTGCGAGCGGAGGTTTACCCAAGCGAAAAATATCGCGGTGAAAAGTGCGCAAGTATAATCGCATAAATATCGCTGCGTGAAGCCTTTTTCAAGGGTTTCCCGCGTTTTCCGCGCCGTTCTCCACCGAAAATCTCCCATGCCCGATACGCCAGAACATTCCGCCGGCGAGCCGCGCGCGAGCGCCGCGCAAGTGCCTTATGCCGATGTCGTCAACGCCATCCGCGCGCTCGCGATGGATGCGGTGCAGAAGGCGAACTCGGGCCATCCGGGCATGCCGATGGGCATGGCCGAGATCGCCGAGGTCGTGTGGCGGCGGTTCCTGCGCCACAACCCCGCGAATCCCGCGTGGCCCGATCGCGACCGCTTCGTGCTCTCCAACGGCCATGGCTCGATGCTCCAGTACGCGCTGCTGCATCTCACCGGCTACGACCTGCCGATGGCGGAGATCCGCAACTTCCGCCAGCTGCACTCGAAGACGCCCGGGCACCCCGAGGTCGGCATCACGCCGGGCGTGGAGACCACCACCGGCCCGCTCGGCCAGGGACTCGCCAACGCGGTGGGCTTCGCGCTCGCGGAAAAGCTCCTCGCCGCGGAATTCAACCGGCCGGGGCACGCGATCGTCGATCACCGCACCTGGGTCTTCGCGGGCGACGGCTGCCTGATGGAGGGCATCTCGCACGAGGCGTGCTCGCTCGCAGGCGTGCTCGGCCTCGGCAAGCTCACGCTCCTCTACGACGACAACGGAATCTCGATTGACGGCAAAGTCGAGGGGTGGTTCCGCGACGACACGCCGAAGCGCTTCGAGGCTTACGGCTGGACGGCGATCCGCGGCGTCGACGGGCACGATCCGGAGGCGATCGCGCGCGCGATCGAGCAGGCGCGAGCGAGCGAGCGGCCGACGATCATCTGCTGCAAGACCGTGATCGGCAAGGGCGCGGCCACCAAGTCGGGGAGCCACGACGTGCATGGCGCGGCGCTGGGCGACAAGGAAATCGCCGCGACCCGCGCGGCGCTCGGCTGGCATCACGCGCCGTTCGAGATTCCGCGCGAGGTCTACGCGGCGTGGGATGCGCGACCGCGAGGCGCCGCGCTCGAGCGCGACTGGGACGCGCGCTTCGCCGCTTATTCGAACGCGCATCCCGCGCTCGCGGCGCAGTTTCGCCGGCGCATGGCCGGCGAGCTGCCCGCGGATTGGCCCGCGGCGGTCGAGGCGATGGTCGCCAAGGCCGAGGAGAAAGCGGAGAGCGTGGCGACGCGCAAGGCCTCGCAGCTCGCGCTCGAGGCGCTCGGCCCGCGCCTGCCCGAGCTCCTCGGCGGCTCCGCGGACCTCACCGGCTCCAACCTCACGATGTGGTCGGGCTCGAAGCCCGTCAGCGCCACGCAGGCGGGCAACTACGTCTACTACGGCGTGCGCGAGTTCGGCATGGCGGCCATCGGCAACGGCCTCGCGCTCCATGGCGGCTTCATCCCTTACTCGGGCACCTTCCTCACGTTCTCCGACTACTCGCGCAACGCGCTGCGCATGGCCGCGCTCATGAAGGCGCGCAATGTCTTCGTGTTCACGCACGATTCCATCGGCCTGGGCGAGGACGGTCCCACGCACCAGTCGGTGGAGCACGTCGCGAGCCTGCGCCTCATCCCCCACATGGACGTGTGGCGGCCGTGCGACACGGTGGAGACCGCGCTCGCCTGGGCGCTCGCGATCGAGCGGCGCGACGGCCCGTCGTGCCTCGCGCTCTCGCGCCAGAACGCGCCCTTCGTGCAGCGCGAGGCGTCCGCCGTCGATGCGATTCGCCGCGGCGGCTACGTGCTCGCGGATGCGAAGGCTGCCAGGGCCGTCATCATCGGCACCGG
>JAICTR010000528.1 GCA_025936275.1 Burkholderiales bacterium | reverse complement strand
TTCGCGCCCTTCGGAGGCGGCCACCGGCGCTGCATCGGCGCCGCCTTCGCCGTCTTGGAGCTGCGCACCATCCTCGCCACGATGCTCGCCGCGCGCCGCTTCCGGCTCGCCGATCCGCATACCCGTGCGCCCCGTCCGGTCCTCCGGGGCATCCACATTCTCCCGAATCGCGCGATCCGCCTGCAGGTGTGCTGACGGCATATGAGAGTTGCTCACAAGGTCCGTGATCGGTTGCGAAGATCACGGCCATGTATCGGACAAGGCATTTCACCTCTCGATGTGCCCAGCCGGATCGATGTGCCCCGATCCAGGTGATGCGCTGCGCCCCACCGTCCGGCGAACGTATGTCGAGAATCGGCACGTGGCGAACCTTGCCCTCTTCGTCGTGCCTTGCCGTCCGCGCTGCGGGGTCATCAACCGCGCGTCGACATCGATGTCGTCGTGCTACACGTGGAGCAGCTCGCCGCGGCAGATCAGGAACCGGTGGGGAACTTCTCGGTCAAGTCGCTCGGAAACATAGCGAGGCGGGATCACAAGGGTATGGTTCGCGTGTCGTGAGATGGCCTGGAGTCGTGCAGGCGGCATTCGCCGCCCTGGATCCCGAAGGATTCGCCCGCCGGCGCGCGCGCGAGGGCGATCCCTTCCTGTTGCGCCTGCCCGGCGTGGGCGAGACTCTGGTGACCGGCAGCCCCGAGGGCGCGCGCGAGCTCTTCACCGCGGATCCCGGGATCTGTGGGACCGTGCCGGCGAACCCCGTCGAGGGCTTGCTCGGCCCGGGATCGCTCATCGTGAAGTCGGGCGCGGCGCACGCGCGCGAGCGCAAGCTGCTCTCGTCCGCCTTCCACGGCGAGCGCATGCGGGCATACGAGGAGGTCATCGCGGACGCGACGGCCGCCCAGGTAGCGAGGCTGCAGCCGGGCGAGACGTTCGTGGTGCAGGAGGTCGCGCGCGCGATCACGCTGCAGGTGATCGTGCGCGCGGTGTTCGGCGTCGAGGAGGCAGGCGAGCGCAAGCGGGTTGCGGCGGCCGTGCGCAACATGCTCGCCGCCTACACGCCGCCGCTCATGCTCGTGCCCGCGCTGCGCGTCGGCCCCGGGCCGTGGGCGCGCTTCCGCAAGGCGCGCGCGGCGTTCGACGCGGCCATGCGCGCGCAGATCTGGCGGCGCCGGGCGGGGGAGAACGGCAGGAAGGACATCCTGTCGCAGCTCCTGGCCCTCCGCTACGAGGACGGGAGCGGACTCGCGGAGGACGACCTCCTCGATGAGCTGCGCACGTTGCTCGTGGCAGGGCACGACACCCCGGCGGGCGTGCTCGCCTGGGCGCTCTACTACTTGCATGCGAACGACGACCTGCGCGCGGAGCGCGCCCGCACCGACACCGCGTACCTCGACGCCGCGATGAACGAGGCACTCCGCATGCACCCGGTCGTGCCCATCGTCGGGCGCCACCTGCGCGCGCCGCTCGCGTTCCGCGGCACGGTCGTCCCGGCGGGGGGGAACGTTGCACTGGCGACGTTCCTCCTGCATGCGCGCGAGGACGTCTTCGGCGAGGCGCCCGCCGAGTTCCGCCCCGAGCGTTTCCTCGCCGGCCGCAAGTTCACTCCCTTCGAATTCGCGCCCTTC
>JAICTR010000371.1 GCA_025936275.1 Burkholderiales bacterium | reverse complement strand
TGAGCGGCATCGCGAGCTTCACCTCGGGCTACTCGTCGCAATGGGTGAGCAACAAGGTGATCCTCGACCTGCGGCGCGAGATGTTCGCCAAGGTGCTACGCCTGCCGCCCTCCTACTTCGACGAGGTGCCGACCGCGCAGCTCGTGACGCGCTTCACCTACGACGTGAACAACCTCGCCGCCGCCTCCACCAGCGTGCTCACGGTGATGGTGAGGGACAGCGTCACGGTGGCGGCGCTCCTCGCGGTGCTGCTCTACTCCAACTGGAAGCTCACGATCATCGCCTTCATCGTGATCCCGCCGATCGCGCTCGTGGTGCGCGCGTTCTCGCGGCGCCTGCGCACCATGAGCCGCGAGAGCCAGCGCGCGGTGGGCGGCATCGCCGAGGTGCTCGACGAGGCGATCGCGAACCAGCGCGTGGTGCGCATCTTCGGCGGGCAGGGCTACGAGAGCGAGCGCTTCGAGCGCGCCGGGCAGAAGATCCGGCGCTTCGCGTTGAAGCATGCGGCGGCCGCCGCCGGCACGGTGCCGGCGACGCAGCTCATCGTCGCCTGCGCGATCGCGGCGATCATCTACTTCGCGGCGGGCCAGGCGTTCGCCGGCTCCACCGACGTCGGCCACTTCATCGAGTTCATCGCCGCGACCGGGATGCTGCTGCAACCGCTGAAGCGGCTCACCGGCATCAACGAGCAGCTGCAGAAGGGCCTCGCCGCCTGCGAGAGCGTGTTCAGTCTGGCCGACGAATCGGCCGAGGAAGACCTCGGCCGCGTCGACCTCGAGCGGGCGCAGGGCGCGATCCGCTTCCAGGACATTTCGCTCACCTACCGCGGCGCCTCGCGCCCCGCGCTCGACCGCGTGTCGCTCGACATCCGTCCCGGCGAAACCGTCGCGCTGGTCGGGCCTTCGGGCAGCGGCAAGTCGAGCCTGATCCACCTGCTGCCGCGCTTCTACCATCCGGACGCGGGGCGCATCACGCTCGACGGGCACGACCTCGAGTCGCTCACGCTCGAGAGCCTGCGCCGCCAGATCTCGCTCGTCTCGCAGAGCGTGGTGCTCTTCAACGACAGCGTCGCGGCGAACATCGCGTACGGGCGCTCGGACCGCACCACGGAAGCCGACATCGTGCGCGCGGCCGAAGCGGCGCACGCGATGGAATTCATTCGCACGCTCCCGCAGGGGCTGCAGACCGAGATCGGCGAGAACGGCGCCAAGCTCTCGGGCGGGCAGCGGCAGCGCATCGCGATCGCGCGGGCGATCCTCAAGGACGCGCCGATCCTGCTGCTCGACGAGGCCACCTCGGCGCTCGACACGGAGAGCGAGCGCGCGGTGCAGGCGGCGCTCGAGGCGCTGATGGCCGGACGCACGACGATCGTCATCGCGCATCGCCTCTCCACGATCGAGAAGGCCGACCGCATCGTGGTGCTCTCGCAGGGCCGCATCGTCGAAAGCGGCAGCCACCGCGACCTCGTCTCCGCGGGCGGCATGTACGCGGGGCTGCATCGGCTGCAGTTCGCCGGCGCATGACGGGCGAGGCGAGCGAGTCCCGGCCGCTCGCGATCCTGCACACCGAATCGTCGCTCGGCTGGGGCGGGCAGGAGATCCGCGTGCTCACCGAGGCGCGCGGTGTCGCGAAGCACGGCCACGAGGTGCTCCTCGCGGCGCCCGCCGAATCGCGCATCTTCGCCGAGGCGCCGGCATTCGGCGTGCGCGCGATCCCCCTCCCCGTCGGACGCAAGCGGCCGCGCGGGTTGATCGCGATCCGCCGCCTGCTCGGCGAGCGGAAGTTCGACGTCGTGAATACGCACAGCTCCACGGACACATGGCTCACGGCGCTCGCGTGCCGTGCCGTCGAACGGCCGCCGGCGATCGTGCGCACGCGCCACATCTCCGCGCCGGCGCCGCGCAACGCGGCGACCCGCTGGCTGTACACGAAAGCGACGCGGCGCATCGTCACCACCGGGGAGCGCCTGCGCGAGCAGGTGATCGCCGAGACGCACGCCGATCCCCAGCGCGTCACCTCGGTGCCCACCGGGATCGACCTCGCGCGCTATGCGCCTGGCGATCGTGCCGCCGCGCGCGCCTCGCTGGGACTTCCGCTCGATGCGCCGATCATCGGCATCGTCGCGACGTTGCGCAGCTGGAAAGGCCACCGCTACCTGCTGCACGCCGTGGCGACGCTCGAGGCGCGCGCGGCGCAGCTCGTGATCGTCGGCGACGGGCCGCAGCGTGAAGCGCTCGAATCGCTGGCTAACGAGCTCGGCCTCGGCGAGCGCGTGCGCTTCGCAGGCAACCAGGCGGACGTCGTGCCGTGGATGCGCGCGTTCGACCTCTTCTGCCTGCCTTCCCATGCGAACGAGGGCGTGCCGCAGGCGCTCATGCAATCGATGGCGTGCGGCGTGCCGGTGGTGACGACGCCCATCGGCAGCATCGCCGAGATCGTGAGCGACGGCGAGTCGGGCATCCTCGTCGCGCCGTCCGACGTGGAGAAGCTGCGCGCGGCGCTCGATGCGCTGCTCGCCGATCCCGCGCGGCGCGAGTCGCTTGCCGCCCGCGCTCGCGCGCAGGCGCTGGAGCGATTCGGCGAAGCGCGCATGGTGGAGCGCATGATCGAAGTCTTCCGCGACGCGGCGCGCCATGGGTGAGCGATTCGCGACGCGCGCACGGGTGGTCTCGCGGGCCCTCGCCGGCGCGCTCTCGCGTCGCCGCGGCGATGCGCGCGAGCCGCGGCGCGTGCTGGTCGCGCACAACCTGCTCCTCGGCGACACGCTGATGCTCACGCCGCTCATCGCCAAGATCCGCGCGCAGCTGCCGTCGGCGGACATCGCGCTCCTCGCCGCGCCGGCATACCTGCCGCTCTATTCCGGAAGGCCGTATGCCGTTCGCGCCCTCGCGTTCTCGCCCGCGCGTTCGAGCACCACCCGCGCGCTCCTCGAGGAGCCGGCCTTCGATCTCGCGTTCGTCGCCGGCGACAATCGCTACAGCTGGCTCGCGGCGGCGCTGCGCGCGCGGCACATCGTGGCCCACGCCGGCGATCGGCCCGGATCGAAGAGCTGGTTCGTCGACGAGAGCCTCCCGTATGCGCGCGAGCCGCAGGCGTGGGGCGACATGGTCGCCGACCTGCTGCAGGGGGAGGATGCGCCGCCCTACTCGCCGCGGGACTGGCCGGCG
>JAICTR010000516.1 GCA_025936275.1 Burkholderiales bacterium | reverse complement strand
CGTGGCGCACGACGACTTCGCCGGGGACCGTCAGCTCGCAGTTGCCGCCCTGCTCGGCCGCCATGTCGACGATGACGCTGCCCTGCTTCATCGACTTGACCATGTCCTCGGATATGAGCTTCGGCGCCGGCTTGCCGGGAATGAGCGCGGTGGTGATGATGATGTCGACTTCCCTGGCCTGCTTCGCGAACACCTCGCGCTGCGCCTTCTGGAAGCCTTCGCTCATCACCTTCGCGTAGCCGCCGCCGCCGCTCGCTTCCTCCTGGTAGTCGACGCCGACGTACTCGCCGCCGAGGGAGCGGATCTGGTCCGCGACCTCGGGCCGCGTGTCGTTCGCGCGCACGATCGCGCCCAGGCCCGCCGCAGCGCCGATCGCGGCGAGGCCCGCGACGCCCGCGCCGATCACGAACACCCTGGCCGGCGGCACCTTGCCCGCGGCGGTCACCTGCCCGGTGAAGAAGCGGCCGAACTCGTGCGCCGCCTCGATCACCGCGCGATAGCCCGCGATGTTCGCCATCGAGGAGAGCGCATCGAGCTTCTGCGCGCGCGACATGCGCGGGACGCTGTCCATCGCGAGCACCGTCGTTTTCTTCGCGGCGAGCGCCTGCAGGAGCTCGGGGTTCTGCGCCGGCCAGAGGAACGAGACCAGCACCTGCCCTTCGCGCATCGCCGCGACCTCCTCGCGGCTCGGCGCTCGCACCTTGAAGACGATATCGGCGGCGGACCATACGCCCGCCGCATCCGGGACGATGCGGGCTCCGGCGGCGGAATACACCGCGTCCGCGATGCTCGCGCCCACGCCGGCCCCCGACTCGACCGCCACCTCGAAGCCGAGCTTCGCGAGCTTCGGCACGACCTCCGGAACCGTGGCTACGCGCTTCTCGCCGGGGAAGGTTTCCTTGGGGACTCCGATCACCTGTGCCATGGACGCTGCGCCTTGTATGTGCGGGAATCGACGGGCAGCCGCGATTCTACTGGGTCGCCGCGCGGCGGCCTCGCGGGCGGCGCGCCACGGGGGCTTTCCGGATCATGCTGCACCGCAATAAAATTCATCCGTGCGGGCTTGACATGAGCAGGGGCGGGCCTAAAATGGTCATTGTGCACCGCAGCATAAATCGCCGCCCAGCCCATCGAGGACCCGCCATGTTCAAGACCGAAGCCTTCACCGCCGCCCACGAGGCGGCCATCGACCAGTTCACGCAGCTCGCGCGCCTTTCGCTCGCCAATGCCGAGCGCTTCACGCAGCTCGGCCTCGGCGCCGCGCGCGAGACCGTCGAGCAGGCCACCGCCCACGCCCAGTCGCTCGCCGCCGCGCGCGACGTGCACGAGGTGATCGCGCTCAACTCCGCCGCCGTCGAGCCGGTGATGAAGCGCGCCTACGCCTACTCGCGCACCGCCTACGAGACCGCCTCGGAGGGCAACGCGCAAGTGAAGAAGGCGCTCGAGAAGCAGGCCGCGGAGTTCAACCGCGCCGCCGCCGCCGCGCTCGAGGAAGCGTTCCGCTACGCCCCCGCCGGCTCGGAAGCGGTGGTGGAGAACGTGAGGTCCGCCGTGGCCGCCGCGCAGGCCGCCTACGGCAACATCTCGGCGCTGAACCAGCGCATCTACGAGACCGTCGGCAGGACCGTCGAGGAAACCGCCGAAGCGGCGAGCGCCGGCAACGGCAAGGCGCGTTCGCGCAAGCGCTGACGCGCTCAGTGGCCGGTCGCGGGCTGCAGGCTCGCGATCGCCGCG
>JAICTR010000338.1 GCA_025936275.1 Burkholderiales bacterium | reverse complement strand
GCAACCCTCGGCCGTTGGCGCGACTCGACATCGTTCGTTCGCAGCAGGTGTAGCGAGCTCGTTCGCGCTTGCTCCGCTGACGATGCCCTCGCCGCACGCACACAGGTTCTCCTGGGCTGAAACCGTCGACGTTGATCTTCACCACCCCATCGAGCGCCAAGGCCGCGGGCGCGGCGCACGCGCGCCCCTCAGCGATCGCGCGCGCCGCGCAACCCGCGGCCGTTGGCGCGACTCGACATCGTTCGTTCGCAGCAGGTCTAGTGAGCTCGTTTGCGCTTGCTCCGCTGACGACCCCCTCGCCGCACGCACACAGGTTCTGCTGCGCTGAAACCGTCGACGTTGATCTTCGCCACCCTATCGAGCGCCCCGCGGCGCACGCACGCCCTCAGCGATCGCGCGCGCCGTGCAACCGCGGCCCTTGGCGCGGCTCGACATTGTTCGTCGGCTCTTGCCCTCGCGCGCGACTGCGACACGCGAACGGCGCAGTGCTGAGATCGATCACTTTGCGAATCGAATTCGCGTCCAGAAATCAGCTCGAGCCCAGGCGCGCGTTCGATGCGCGTGGAATTTTGTTTGTAAAAATATCGGCGATAATTCTAGCCCGCACGAATTGACCGATCGCGAGGACGTGGCTATAGATGCAGGATGATCCGGCCAACGAAGCGCAAGCCGCAGGGTCACTTGTTCGACAAGCCGAAGCGCCGCGCCAAGCGCGGCAAGAAACTCGGTCGCCCCCGTAAGGGACCGCGGGCGAGTGCCGCACACAAGAAGCGGCCCGAGTTCAAGCGGTACCACCCGTCGCACATCGTGCTGCGTGTTGCGCGCGACGTTGGCAGCCTGCGCACGCGGCTCCTGTACAGGGCGCTTCGCGAGGCGACTCTTGCCGTCGCACTGCGCGAGCTCGCCTACGACGAGGTAAAGGGCACCTTTCGCATCATCCACGTCAGCATTCAACGCACGCACGTGCATCTGATCGTCGAGGCAGATAACAAGCTCGCGCTCGCGCGAGGCATGCAGAGCTTCCAGATCTCAGCGGCCAAGCACATCAATCGAGAGTTCAGCGTCCAGTCGAAGCTGACGACGCGGCGCCGAGGGACCGTGTTCCCGGACCGCTACCATCAGGAGATCATCACGAACTCCCAGCAGGCCCGTCGAACGCTGGCCTACGTGCTGAACAACTGGCGAAAGCATCACGAGGACCGCACTGGCGACGCGAAGAAGTGGAAGGTCGATCCATTCTCGTCAGGCGTCGTCTTCCAGGGTTGGAGAGGGCGCGAGGAGGTGACCACCTGGTGGAAGTGGCCGGTCACCTATGATCCGCTGGTCGTGTACTTCCCAAAGACGTGGCTCCTCCGCAAGGGGTGGCTCGAGTACGGAACCATTCGTTTCGACGAGGTCCCGAGCACGCCCGTCGTCAACTGAACCGCAACGCTACGCAACGTACTGCAGCGCAACTCATCGCAACGCATCGCAACGCATCGCGATCGCACCGCATCGCATCGCATCGCATCGCATCGCGATCGCATCGCATCGCATCGCATCGCATCGCGATCGCCTCGCATCGCGATCGCACCACATCGCCTCGCGATCGCACCGCATTCGCCTCCGCACGGCCTCACAGTCGAGTCGCTGAGCGAGAAGAGTGTTTCGGGCCGCGCCTGAGTGGCGCGCGCGCCGCACGGCCCAGGGCCTGGCGAGTTGTGGTGGCTGTGATGGCTTGGCGGGTTCGGCAGATCGCAAATTCGAGTTCGAGCTCCACGGTCGAGGCGCGGGAGTTGCCATGCGAGAAGGATGTTTGGGGGCCGCGCCTTGGGCCGCTGAGCGCGCGGCATCCGCGATCGCTGAGTGGCGCGCGTGCGCCGCGCTCGCGGCCCGGGCGCTGGTGAGCGAGCTGTGTTGGCTGTGATGGCTTGGTGCGTTCGGCAGATCGCAAGTTCGAGTTCGAGATCCGCGCTGTCGTCGGACTCACGGTCGAGGCGCGGAGCGAGAAGAATGCTTTGGGGCCGCGCCTTGGGCCGCTGAGTGCGCGGCGCCCGCGATCGCTGAGTGGCGCGCGTGCGCCGCGCTCGCGGCCCAGGCGCTGGCGAGCCAGCGTTGGCGGTGGTCAGCCTTGGCGGCCGACAGCGTTTGCGGCGGTCAGCATTGGCGGCGGTCAGCCTTGGCCGCGGTCAGCCTTGGCGGCGGTCAGCCTTGGCGGCGGTCAGCCTTGGCCGCGGTCAGCCTTGGCGGCGGTCAGCCTTGGCCGCGGTCAGCCTTGGCGACGGTCAGCCTTGGTCAGCCCTGGTGGCGGTCTGCCTTGGCGGCGGTGAGCGCTCGGTGGATGGCACCTTCGGGACAGAGGCGTCAGGCGCGGGGAGGCGCGCGGGTTACGTGCGTGAGGTGAATCGGCGCAGCTGCTCCTCGCGCTGCGCGTAGCGACGTGCGATCCGTTCGCGCGCGCGGGCGACGAGCGCGGGCGACGCGACGTTCGGGTGACCCGCGCGAAACGGTGGCTCCGGATCGTATTCCATCTGCAGCTGGATCATCTCGGCGGCAGGGCGGCCAGCGAGCTCGCACGTGATCACGAACGCGATGTCGATGCCGGCCGTGACGCCGCCGCTGGTCAGACGGTTGCGGTCGACGACGACGCGTTTGTTCGTCGGGATCGCGCCGACCAGCGGCAGGAGATCCATGAACGCCCAGTGCGTTGCCGCGCGATAGCCATCGAGTAGGCCCGCGGCACCAAGTAGGAGTGCGCCCGTGCACGCGGACGTCACCCAGCGCGCCTTCTCGCCCGTCGTGCGGATCCAGTCGAGTGTCTCGTCGTCTTCGGTCGCCGCGATCTGTCCACCACCGCCGGGCGCGAACAGCAGGTCGATCGGTGGCGCGTCGCGAAACGTCGTCGATGGGACGAGTCGGAGCGGACCGACCTCGACGGGAACGGGGTCGAGCGTCTTCGCGACGATGTGGACGGTCGCGTCGGGAATGCGCGCGAGCACCTCGTACGGCCCGGTGAGGTCGAGCTGCGTCAAGTGCGGGAACACCAGCATACCGATCTGCAAGCTCATGCTCTCCATAGTAGCCTCTCGTCCGATGTTGACCGTGCCCGCTGCCATCGCCGATGCATTTTCCGCGGAGCGGCTGCGCGTCGAGGGGCATCAGCTGATCGATGCGATCGCCGAGCAGCTCGCGGCGTGGCACCGGCGCGAGGGTCGGGTGCTGCCGTGGCAGGCGCCGGCCGATGCGCGTCACGCGTGGCCGATCGGGGAACCACGAGGGGAGGGCCTCGTCGCGGACCTGCGGCGGATCATGCAGGCGTCGACGGCGCTCGCCCATCCGCGCTGCATGGCGCATCAAGTGCCACCGACATTGCCAGGCGCGGCACTCGCTGAGCTCGTCAGCGCGATGCTCAACAACGGCATGGCCGTGTACGAGATGGGTCCGGCGTCCGTGCCGATCGAGCTGAGCGTGATCGACTGGATGTGCGGACATGTTGGCTATGGTGGAGGGGCCGGCGGCGTGCTCACGTCGGGAGGCTCGCTTGGCAACCTGACGGCGCTGCTCGCGATGCGCCAGGCGCACGCCGGATTCGATGTGTGG
>JAICTR010000422.1 GCA_025936275.1 Burkholderiales bacterium | reverse complement strand
GGCCGTGCTCGCGGCGTGCGCGTTCCTCCTCATCCTGCCGCTCACCGGGCTCACCATCCGGATGTCGTTCGTCGCGCTCGCGGTCGCCCTGATCTACCCCTTCTCGAAGCGCTTCTTCTGGATGCCGCAGGCGTGGCTCGGCATCGCGTTCGGGTTCGGCATCCCGATGGCCTTCGCGGCGCTCACCGGCACGGTGCCGCTGCTCGGCTGGGCGCTCCTCGCGGCGAACATCTTCTGGACCATCGCCTACGACACCGAGTACGCGATGGTCGACCGCGACGACGACCTGCGCATCGGCATGCGCACCTCGGCGATCTTCTTCGGGCGCTTCGACGTCGCGGCGGTGATGGCGTGCTATGCGGCGTTCATCGCGATCCTCGCCGCGATCGGCGCGTGGCAGGGCTACGGCGGCTTCTACTACGCGGGCCTCCTCGGCGCGGCCGCCATCGCGCTCTCGCACTATCCGATGATCCGGACGCGGACGCGCGAGGGGTGCTTCCGCGCATTCCGCCACAACAACTGGGTGGGCGCCGCGGTGTTCGCGGGCATCGTCGCGGATGCCACGCCGTGGCATTCGCTCCTCGCGAGGGCCGCCGGGTGATCGCGGTGGTCTATGCGCACCCTTACCCGATGCACTCGCGCGCGTGCCGGGTGCTCCTGGGCGCGATCGAATCGCTTCCCGGCGTCTCCGTGCGCTCGCTCTACGACCGCTATCCCGATTTCGACATCGACGCGGCGGCGGAGCAGGCGGCGCTCGCCGAGGCGCGGTTGGTGGTCTGGATGCATCCGCTCTACTGGTACACCGCGCCCGCGCTCATGAAGCTGTGGTTCGAGCAGGTGCTGGTGAAGGGCTGGGCCTATGGCGAGGATGGCGATGCGCTGGCGGGCAAGGATTGCCTGTGGGTCACGACCACGGGGGGCGACGAGATCGCGTTCTCGCCCGAAGGCCGCCATGGGCATCGCATCGATGCGTTCGCGCCGGTGGTCGAGCAGACCGCGCGCTTCTGCGGCATGAACTGGCTCGAGCCGTTCGTCGTGCACGGCGCGCACATCATTTCCGACGCGGCGCTGCACGAAGCGGCGGAGCGGCTGAGGCAACGGGTGCAGCAGTGGAGCGAGGGGCAAAAGGCGTTGGAACCACAGATGAACACGGATGAACACAGATGACCGCAGAAGGGTTCGACA
Organism: Burkholderiales bacterium; assembly: GCA_025936275.1. Lineage (GTDB taxonomy): Bacteria > Pseudomonadota > Gammaproteobacteria > Burkholderiales > Usitatibacteraceae > Usitatibacter. The sequence goes on along the minus strand of JAICTR010000422.1, from coordinate 1,480 downwards.
TCGAGCGCTTGGTTCGATCAGCTGCGCCGCTTCGGGGCTCTCGAATCATCCACGCTCATCCGTGTTCATCCGTGTTCATCCGTGTTCATCTGTGGTTCAAATGAAAAAAAATGACTGAAGCCCTCGCCTTCCTCGCCGCCGCCGCGATCTGCGTCCCGATCGCCGCGCGCCTGGGCCTGGGCTCCGTGCTGGGCTACCTCATCGCGGGCGCGGCCATCGGCCCGTGGGGGCTCGCGATCGTGGGTGACGTCGAGGCGACGCGCCACCTGGCCGAGCTGGGCGTCGTGCTGATGCTCTTCGTGATCGGGCTCGAGCTCGATCCGCGGCGCTTCCTCGCCATGCGCGGCATCGTCTTCGGCGGCGGCTCGGCGCAGCTCGCGCTCACCGGCGGCGTGCTCGCGGTCGCGCTCGGCCTGCTGGGGCTGCCGTGGCCCGCGGCGCTGGTGGCGGGCCTCGCGCTCGGGTTCTCCTCGACCGCGATCTCGATGCAGACGCTCGCCGAGAGGAACGAGCTCGACACGCCCACCGGCCGCTCGGCGTTCGGCATCCTGCTCTTCCAGGACATCGCCGCTATTCCGCTCATCGCGCTGGTGCCGTTCGTGGGCGCCGTTCACGGCACGGGGAGCCTGCCCGTGTGGGAGCGCATCGCCATCGCGGTCGCCGCGGTGGCGGGCGTGGTGGTGATCGGCCGCTACCTCACGCGGCCGGTGCTGCGCCTCATCGCGAAGGTGGACCTGCGCGAGGTCTTCACCGCGTTCGCGCTGTTCCTCGTGATCGGCATCGCCGACCTGATGGCGGAGGCGGGGCTTTCGATGGGCCTGGGCGCGTTCCTCGCCGGCGTGCTGCTCGCGGGCTCGGAATTCCGCCACGCGCTCGAAAGCGACCTCGAGCCCTTCAAGGGGCTGCTGCTCGGCCTCTTCTTCATCTCGGTCGGGATGACCATCGACTTCGGGCTCTTCGCGAGCGCGCCGGGCACCGTGGCGCTGCTCCTCGCCGGCTTCCTGGTCCTCAAGATCGCCACGCTCTGGGCGATCGCATGTGGCATCAAGCTCTGCCGCCACCGCTGGCTCTTCGCGTTCCTCCTCTCGCAGGGAAGCGAGTTCGCCTTCGTCGTGTTCGGCGTGGCGCGCGAGGCGCGGCTCTTCGATCCGCGCTGGGAGGCGCTGCTCACCATCACGGTGGCGCTCTCGATGGCGACGACGCCGTTGCTGCTGCTCGCCTACGACCAGCTCGCCCGCCGGCGTACGCAGGCCGAGCGTGAAGCCGACAGCGTCGAGCCCGGCGGCCCGGTGATCATCGCCGGCTTCGGCCGCTTCGGGCAGATCGTGGGGCGCTTGCTGCTCGCCAACGGCGTGCGGGCGGTGGTGCTCGACCACGACCCCGACGAGGTCGACTCGCTGCGCAAGTTCGGCTACCGCGTCTACTACGGCGATGCGACGCGCCTCGATTTGCTCGAGGCGGCGGGCGCGCGCGGCGCGCG
>JAICTR010000535.1 GCA_025936275.1 Burkholderiales bacterium | reverse complement strand
GAGCGAGCGCGAGGTGAAGGAGATCGAGCGCCAGTACACGTCGGGCCTGGTGACCCAGGGCGAGCGCTACAACAAGGTGGTCGACATCTGGGGACGGGCCGGCGACCAGATCGCCAAGGCGATGATGGACCAGCTCGGCACCCAGAAGGTCACCGACGCCAAGGGCAAGGAAGTGAGCCAGGAGTCGTTCAACGCGATCTACATGATGGCGGACTCCGGCGCGCGCGGCTCCGCGGCGCAGATCCGGCAGCTCGCCGGCATGCGCGGCCTCATGGCGAAGCCGGACGGCTCGATCATCGAGACGCCGATCACCGCGAACTTCCGCGAAGGCCTGAACGTGCTGCAGTACTTCATCTCCACGCACGGCGCCCGCAAGGGCCTCGCCGACACGGCGTTGAAGACCGCCAACTCGGGCTACCTCACGCGCCGCCTGGTGGACGTCACCCAGGACCTGGTCGTGATCGAGGACGATTGCGGCACGCAGCAAGGCATGGCGCTGAAGGCGCTGGTCGAGGGCGGCGAGGTCGTGGAGGCGCTTCGCGAGCGCATCCTCGGCCGCGTCGCGGCGACCGACGTCATCAACGGCGAGAGCCAGGAGACGATCGTCGCGGCGGGCTCGCTCCTCGACGAGGATGCCGTGGAGCGCATCGAGACCGCGGGCATCGACGAGGTCAAGGTCCGCACCCCGCTCACCTGCGAGACGCGCTACGGGCTTTGCGCCAAGTGCTACGGACGCGACCTCGGCCGCGGCACGCTGGTGAACGTGGGCGAGGCGGTGGGCGTCATCGCCGCGCAGTCGATCGGCGAGCCGGGGACGCAGCTCACGATGCGCACCTTCCACATCGGCGGCGCGGCTTCGCGCACCGCGGTGGCGAGCTCCATCGAGGCGAAGTCCAACGGCCTGGTGCATTTCGCCAACACCATGCGCTACGTGACGAACGCGCGCGGCGAGATGGTCGCCATCTCCAGGAACGGCGAGATCGTGATCGCGGACGACAACGGCCGCGAGCGCGAGCGCCACAAGGTGCCGTACGGGGCGACGATGAGCGTCGCCGACGGCGCCAAGGCGCGCGCCGGGCAGCAGCTCGCCAACTGGGACCCGCTCACGCGGCCGATCATCACCGAGTACGCCGGCGAGACCCGCTTCGAGAACGTGGAGGAGGGCGTCACCGTCGCGAAGCAGATCGACGAGACCACCGGCCTTTCGAGCCTGGTCGTGATCGATCCGAAGCGGCGCGGCACCTCCACCACCAAGGGCCTGCGCCCGGCGACCAAGATCGTCGACGCGAACGGCAAGGAGGTGAAGCTCGCCACGGGCGACACGCCGGTGAACTACACGTTCCAGATCGGCGCGATCATCACGGTGAAGAACGGCCAGCAGGTGAACGTGGGCGACGTGCTCGCGAGGATCCCGCAGGAGTCGTCGAAGACCCGCGACATCACGGGGGGCCTGCCGCGCGTGGCGGAGCTCTTCGAGGCGCGCTCGCCGAAGGACGCGGGCCTGCTCGCGGAAGTCACCGGCACCGTCTCGTTCGGCAAGGACACCAAGGGCAAGCAGCGCCTGATCATCACCGACTTCGACG
>JAICTR010000096.1 GCA_025936275.1 Burkholderiales bacterium | reverse complement strand
GACTTGGTGTAGCAGAGGTCGAGCGCATCCACGACCATGCGGATGTCGGCGGAATTCTTTCCCGACTGCCGCAGGTGCGGGATCTCGATCAGCTCGAACGAGGCCCCGTGCATCGGCGCCTTGAAATCCTTGTAGCGCTCCCAGTCGCAGTAGGCCTTCTTCACCACGATGCTGCCCTTGGTGAGCAGGCGCTCGAGCACCTTGCCGATGTCGAACTTCTCGTACTTCGCTTCGCGCACGCCGAGCGCGACGTTCTCGAAGTCGCAGAAGACGGCCATGCTCTTGGTGTCGGAAATCGCGGTCATGCAGGCTCCTCGTGGGGGTCCAAACTTACCACACGCCGCACCGGGAACCTCGCCATCGCCGCGCCGTCACATCCGGTCTACGCCCCCGAAGGAGACGAGGATGAAACAGGAACAGGTGAAGGAGCTGCTGCTCCAGTCGCTCGAGCACGAGAAATGCGGCATCGAGGTCTACCAGACGGCGCTGCAATGCGTCCTGAACGACGACTTGAAGGAGGAGTTCAAGAAGTACCTGGAACAGACGCAGACCCATGTGCAGGTCCTCACCGAGGTTTGCCTCGCGTGCAACATCGATCCCGACACCCAGACCCCCGGGCGCGGCATCGTGCGCATGATGGGCGAGTCGCTGGTGCAGGCGATGCGCAAGGCCGGCGCCGCCGGCAAGCCGGAGGCGGCCGAGATCGTCGCCTGCGAGTGCGTGGTGCTGGCGGAAACCAAGGACCATCTCGACTGGGAGCTCATCGGCCAGGTCGCCGAGCGCTTCGAGGGCGAGCAGAAGGCGGACCTCCAGGCCGCGTACGAGCAGGTCGAGGACCAGGAGGACGAGCACCTCTACCACTCGCGCGGTTGGTGCCGGGAGCTGTGGATGCAGTCGATGGGCATGCAGGCGATCCTTCCGCCGCCGGAGGAGCGCAAGCAGGTGAAGAGCGCCATCGAAGCGGCGCGCGCGCAGAAGGGCGCCGGCCGCTGACCCTCAGGGCATGCGCACCGCGTAGAGCAACGGCGTGTTGTTCGCGCGGTGCGCGAGGGTGATGCCGGCGCGGGTCACCCAGGGAATCACCTGCCGGTGCAGCGGCAGCACCGGCACCTCGCGCTCGAGGATCGCGATCGCCTCGCGGATCATCGTGTCGCGCTTCGCCGGATCCATCTCGGACTCGATGCGGTCGGTCAACGCATCGAGCTCGGGGAGATGGAAATTGCCGAAGTTGGAGTCGCCCGCGCCTTGCGCGGTGCGGGCGTGCAGCACCGGCTTCAGGGTGAAGATCGGGTCGGTCGTCGCGCCGCCCCAGCCCACGAGGTAGGCCGAGACGTCGAGCCGCTCGCACTTCTGGAAGTAGAGCGCCTTCGGGCTCGCGTCCACCGCGACCCGCAGCCCCGCCTTCGCCCACATGCCGGCGAGCGCGATGCAGATCTTCTCGTCGTTCACGTAGCGGTCGTTCGGGCAGTGCAGCGTGAAGCCGAAGCCTTTCGGATAGCCCGCCTCGGCGAGGAGCCGGCGCGCGGCCTCGATGTCGAACGGATGGCGCACGTCCTTCACGCCGGGCAACCCCGCGAGCGAAGGCAGCGGGATGCCGGTGGGAATCGACAGCCCGCGCATCACGCTGCGCTTCAACGCCTCGATGTCGATCGCCTGGTAGAGCGCGAGGCGCACGCGCCGGTCCTTGAAGGGATTGCGTCCCTTCACGTCGGAATAGAGAAGCTGGTCGCGCGCCATGTCGAGGCCGATGAAGATCACGCGGTTCTCCTCGCCGTTCCACACCTTGAGCGACGGATCGCGCTCGAGGAGCCGCACGTCCTGCACCGGCGGATCGAGCACGAAATCCACCTCGCCCGACTTCAACGCCGCCATGCGCGTGGGCGGGCTCGCGATCGGCCGGAATTCCACGCGGTCGACGTTGCCGGTGTAGAGCCCCGCGGCGATGCCCCACCAGTCGCGGTTCTTCTCGTACACCGTCTTCACGCCCGCTTCGTAGGAGACGAGGCGAAAGGGGCCCGTGCCCATCGCGTGGCGCGCCGAATAGGTTTCCTCGTTGTGCGCGAAATCCTGCGGCCGGGTGGTGCGGTGCTTCTCGCACCAGGCGCGGCTCATGATGAGGATGTTCACGAGCGCGACCGGCTGCACCGGATTGGGCGCCGCGGTGGTGAACTCGATGGTGTGCTCGTCCACCTTGCGCGGGATTCCGGCCTGGTTCGCGTACAGCTTGAACGCCGAGCCCGACTGGCGCGCGCGCTCGAACGAAAATACGACATCGTCCGCGGTGAGCGGCGTGCCGTCCTGGAACTTCACGCCGCGGCGCAGCTTGTAGACCCAGGTGCGCGGGCCGGTCGCCTTCCATTCGGTGGCGAGCGACGGCGCGAGCTTCAGGTGCTCGTCGTAGCGCACCAGCGATTCGTACACCTGGAGCGCCGCGATGTTGGTGAAGAGCTCGGCTTCGGCCTGCGGGTCGAGCGTCGAAGCGCCGCCCTGCGCGGCCCAGCGCAGCGTCTTCGCCTGCGCGCCGAGCGCCAGCATCAAGGCGAAGCACAGCGCGATCCGCAACGTTCTTCTTCCTACCATCGGCAGTTTCCTTCCCCTAATTCGTTCGCGACGAGCGGCACCATGGCGGCGAGGCCCATCGATTGGTAAGCGGTGCGGCAGTCGGGCTTGCGCGCGCCGTCGATCGCCTTTTCCATCGCCGATTTCTTCGGCGGCACCGGCGGCATCGGAAATGGCAGCAGCGCGCGTTGCCCCGAGCCTTCGCGCGCGATCTCGCCCGCGCGGCGGCGGATCGCATCGAGGTCGAGCGCGGGAGCCGCCGGCGCAGTGGGATCGTAACCGCTCGCCGGGACCGCGGGCTTGAAGAGCGATTCGCCGCCCGGCGGCGATGGCGCCGGCGCCGGCACGTCGCGAACGCTCGGTGCGGGCGGCACTTCCTGCATGCGTGGCGCAGGCGCCGTCGCTTGCGGCATCGGTGTCGCGGGTGCGAGGACCGCGGGCTCGTTCGCGGGCGAGCTCTCCACAGGCTTCGCGGGCTGCGCCGCGGTCGTCGGCTCCGGAACCGGAAGCGGCTTCGCCTCGATGGGCGCTGCTTCGACGGGGGGCGTCGGCGCTGCTTCGGGGACGGGAAGCGGCTGGGCCTCGATGGGCGCCGCTTCGACGGGCGGTGTCGGCGTCGCTTCGGGAACCGGAATCGGTTTCGCCTCGATCGGTGGCGCTTCGACCGGCGGTGTGGGCGGCGTCTCGGGAACCGGGACCGGATTCGCCGCGATGGGCGGCGCTTCGAGCGGTGGGGCCGGCGCAGCTTCGACCGGCGGCTCCGGCGGTGCTTGCTCCGCGGGCGTCACCTCGGGGACCGTCGCGGGCGGCGAAAGATTTTTCGTGGGCGGCGGGACTTGCGGAGGCGGCGGCTCGGACGCGGGCTCTGGCGTCACGATGCGATCGAGCAGCGGGGGAACGAACGGCGCGGCGCGTTCGAGCGTGGGCAGCGGCGCCATCGGCGGTATCGGCCGCATCTTTTCCGCCGGCGCCTGAGGCCTGGGTGCCGGCTCGGCCTTCGGCGGCTGCGCAGGGCGATGCCGCGGGCGCGGCCTGGGCGCCGCAGGCGGGGGAATGCGGCGTTCGAGCTTGAGCCGCGGCGCTTCCTCGCGCGGCGCGGGGACGAGCGTCACCTGCAAGGCGGCCCACATCGCGCGCCCCTCGCGGCTTCCGCCCGCCGGGGCGCCGAAGAGCGCGATCGCGAGCGCGTGCAGCAGCATCGAGAGCAGCACGAACTGCGCGAGCGGCGGGGGGCGCATCGCGGGGCCGCGCCACGCCGGGCGGGCGAGGGGCGGGCCCACGCCGATACGCGAGCGGCGATGGTCCACGTAGGGCATCGGATCGGCCGGTTGCGGGACGGTCCATTCTGCATGGCCGCGTCGCCGGGCGATAGCGCGCGCGGGGCCTTGAAATCCGCGGCGGCGGATTTATCTCCGGCATCGAAGGCGACCGCCGCGCCTGCGCGCCGACGACCGCCGGTTCCCAAACCGCCATCAAGAAAGGAGAGGAAGAAGATGCATCCGACTTTCACCGCTTCCTTCCCGGGTGAATTGTTCCCCGAGTTCGACGCGATCCAGCGCCGCATCGGCCGGCTCTTCGGGCTGGGGGATCCGTGGCCTTCGAGCATTCGCGCCGGCGCATTCGGCGCGTTCCCCGCGATCAACATGGGCACCACCCAGGAAGCGCTCGAGATCTACGCGTTCGCGCCGGGGCTCGACCCCGCGCGGATCGAGGTGTCCGTCGACAAGGGCCTGCTCACCCTCGCGGGCGAGCGCTCGCGCGACCTCCCGGACGGCCGCGACATCGAGGTCTACGCGAGCGAGCGATTCGCCGGCGCCTTCAGGCGCGTGATCAGCCTGCCGCAGGACGTCGACACGGCGAAGGTGCAGGCGTCGTATCGCGACGGGGTGCTGAAGATCAGGGTTCCCAAGCTCGAGGCCGCGTTGCCGCGCCGCATCGAGGTGCAGGAGCTCGAGCGCAGCCATTGACAGGAGACGACCATGGAGACCAACCAGGCCAAGGTGCAAGAGAAGAACGAGGCGGCGGTCGCGCCGCTGATTCCCGCGGTGGACATCATCGAGGATGCCGACGGCATCACCCTCAAGGCGGACCTGCCCGGCGTTCCGCGTCCGGGGCTCGCGATCGACGTGGAAGGCGAGACGCTCACGATCGAGGGCCGCGTCGACCTCGGCGAGCCGGCGCGCATGACCGACGTGCATGCGGAGATCCGCGTCGCGCGCTACAAGCGCAGCTTCGCGCTCACGCGCGACCTCGACGCGGAGCGCATCGACGCGCAGCTCAGGAATGGCGTGCTCACGCTGCGCATTCCCAAGCGCGAGCAGGCGAAGCCGCGGCGCATCGCCGTGCAGGCGCAATGATCGTGGCCGCCGGCGCGGGCCGGCGGCTTCTTTCTCGCTAAGATGGGCACTCGTTTCCGGAGGCCCCATGCAATTGCGCGAGATGCTCGGCGTGGAATGGCCGATCCTGCAGGCGCCGATGGCGGGCGTGCAGCTCGGCGCGCTCGCCGCCGCGGTGTCGCAGGCGGGCGGGCTGGGCGCGCTTCCCTGCGCGCTCATCACGCCGGCGGTGATGGCGAAGGAGCTCGAGCTCATTCGCTCGCGCACCGCGAAGCCGTTCAACGTCAACTTCTTCTGCCACGAGCCGCCGCGCGTCGATGCGGCGCGGGAAGCGGCGTGGCGTGCGGCGCTGGATCCGTATTACCGCGAGCTCGGCATCGATCCGGGCTCCATCGCCGCGGGACCGGGGCGCGCGCCCTTCAGCGCCGAGGCGGCCGATGCGCTGCAGCCGTTTCGTCCCGCGGTGGTGAGCTTCCATTTCGGGCTTCCGGCACCGGAGCTCCTCGCGCGCGTGAAGGGCTGGGGCTCGAAGGTGATCGCGTCGGCGACCACGGTGGACGAGGCGCGCTGGCTCGAGGCGCGCGGCGTGGACGCCGTGATCGCGCAAGGCGCCGAGGCGGGCGGCCATCGCGGCATGTTCCTTTCGACCGACCTCACGACGCAGGTGGGCACCTTCGCCCTCGTGCCGCAGGTGGTGCGCGCGGTCAAAGTGCCGGTGATCGCCGCGGGCGGCATCGCCGATGCGAAGGGCGTCGCGGCGGCGCTCGCGCTCGGCGCATCCGCGGTGCAGGTGGGCACCGCGTTCCTGCTGTGCGAGGAAGCGACTACCCCGTCGATCCATCGCGCGGCATTGAAGAGCGATGCGGCGCGCCACACCGCGCTCACCAATGTCTTCACCGGGCGCCCGGCGCGCGGGATCGTGAACCGCATCGTGCGCGAGGTGGGCCCGATCAGCGCGCACGCACCGGAGTTTCCGCTCGCCACCGCCGCCATCGCGCCGCTGCGGGCGAAGGCCGAGGCGCGCGGCTCGGGGGATTTCTCGCCGCTGTGGAGCGGAGAGAACAGCAGCGGCTGCCGGGAAATTCCCGCCGCGAACCTGGTGCGCTCGCTCGCCTCCTCGGGCTGACTCCTACCCGCGCGCGCGGGATTGCAACGCGCTTCGCGGCACGGCACACTCTTGCGCAAGCGCCGCGCTCCCCACAAGACGGCGCGCAGTCCGTTCCACCAGCATCGGTGTCCCGCGTCGGCCCACGAGGCCGGGCGGATTTCCATCGTTCGGACCAAGAGGGGGTTTTCCATGCGATTCGATTCCTTGCGGGCGCTCGCCGTCACCGCGGCGGTGTTTGGCGCCCTGTCGATGTCCACAGCCGCGTTCGGCGCGCGCCCGCAGGCGCAGCCGGGTGACGCGAACCTCATCACGCCGGTCTTCACGCCGCTCGGCGTCGACAACCGGCCGACCACCGTCGTCGTGAAGCTCTCCGGCGCATCCGTCGCCGAGCAGGAAGGCAATTCCGGGCGGCGCTTCAGCCGCGGCGAGAAGGACAACGCGAAGCACGCGCTCAAGGCGCAGCAGGACGCGTTGCGCGGCAGCATCGAGGCGCTCGGCGGCCAGGTGCTCGGAGCCTACCAGTCGGCGTACAACGGCCTCAAGGTGCGCATCGCGCGCGGCAAGCAGGCGCAGCTCGCGGCGCTTCCCGGTGTGGTCGGCGTGAAGCCGGTGCTGCTGATGAAGCCCAGCAACGTGCGCAGCATTCCGTACATCGGCGCGCCGGCGGCATGGCAGGGGCTCGACGTGCATGGCGAGAACATCAAGGTCGCCATCATCGATACGGGCATCGACTACACGCATGCCAACTTCGACGGGCCCGGCACGGCGGCCGCTTATGCCGCCGCACACGCGAACGAGACCCAGCCCGCGGATCCCGCGCTCTTCGGTCCGTCGGCGCCGCGCGTGAAGGGCGGCATCGACCTCGTGGGCGACGATTACGATGCGGGCAGCGACGATCCCGCGCGCCTCGTGCCCCATCCCGATCCGAACCCGCTGGATTGCAACGGCCACGGCTCGCACGTCGCGGGCACCGCGGCGGGATCCGGAGTCCTCGCCGACGGCACGACGTACCACGGCCCGTACGACGCGACCACGGACTTCACGCCCAGCAACTGGGTGATCGGCCCCGGCGTCGCACCCAAGGCCGACCTCTACGCGATCCGCGTCTTCGGTTGCGACGGCTCGACCAACATGACGGTGGATGCCATCGACTGGGCGGTGGACCACGACATGGATGTGATCAACATGTCGCTCGGCGCGCCGTTCGGCTCGAGCGACGATCCGTCGGCCGAAGCCTCCACCAACGCGGCGAAGGCCGGCGTGGTGGTGGTCGCGGCATCCGGCAACGAAGGCGGCAACCCCTATATGACGGGCTCGCCGGCCACGGCGGACGGCGCGATCTCGGTCGCGGCGAACGACTCGACGCAAAGCTTCCCGGGCGCGCTCATCACGTTCAGCGGCGGGACGATTCCGGCGATCGACGCCAACGGATTTCCCCTCGCGCCGAGCACCACGTACACCATCAAGGTGACCAACAACCTCGGCTGCAGCGTCGCCGACTTCGGCGGGCCGCTTCCGGCCGGCACCATCGCCGTCGTGCAGCGTGGCGTGTGCGCGCGTGTCGCGAAGGCGATCTTCGGCCAGCAGGCCGGCGCCGCCGCGGTGGTGATGCTCAATTCCGATTCGTCCTTTCCGCCGTTCGAGGGAACGATCACCGCCAATCCCGACGACGGCACGCCGTTCAACGTGACGATCCCGTTCCTGGGCGTTCCGGGGCCATTCACCAACCCGGCGAGCCCCGCCGGCAAGCTCGCCGCGGCGCTGAACGGATCGAGCGCGACGGTGCAACCGATCAACCTCGGCAATCCGTCGTTCCAGGCCTTCGCGAGCTTCAGCTCCGCCGGTCCGAGGAGCGGCGACAGCGCGTTGAAGCCCGAGATCACCGCGCCCGGCGTCGGCATCTTCTCGACGGCGGTGGGCACCGGAAACGGCGCGGCCAACTTTTCGGGCACCTCGATGGCCACGCCGCACGTGACCGGTGTCGCCGCGCTCACGCTCCAGGCGCATCCCACCTGGAAGGTCGAGGACATCAAGGCGGCGATCGTGGGCACCGGCGCGCCTTCGAAGGTCGCGGACTTCGCGGTGAGCCACGGCGGCACCGGGCTCGTACAGCCGGCTTCCTCGACGGCGACACAGGTGGTGGCCAAGCCGAACGGCGGCAGGTTCGGCTCGTCGCTGAGCTTCGGCTTCGAGGAGCTCAACAGCGACTTCCGTGGCACGAAGGCGATCTCGCTCACCAACAACGGCAGCTCGGCGGCGAGCTTCAACGTCGCGCAGGCGCGTGCATCGGGCAGCCCCCACACGCTCACGCTCGGCAAGTCGTCGATCACCGTGCCGGCGCATGGCAGTGCCACGGTCAACGTGACGCTGCAGGTGCCGGCCGCGAGCGCGGGCAACTCGGACGCGTTCCGCGAAGTGGCGGGGCTGGTCGAGTTCACGCCCGTGGGCGCGGCGGACAACGGCGGCATCGCGCTGCGGGTTCCGTACTACCTCGTGCCGCGCTCGCGGTCCAACGTGTCCACGAACTTGGGCAAGTTTTCCGGCGTGAATCCGGTGGCGCTCGCCACGGTGACCAACCGCCGCGGCACCATCGGCGGAACGGCGGACTTCTACGCCTGGGGCCTTG
>JAICTR010000276.1 GCA_025936275.1 Burkholderiales bacterium | reverse complement strand
TCATCTGCAGGCGGATGCGGCCGTCGCGAAGCGCGCGGGAGGCGGTGAGCTTCGCGCCGGCGAGGAGGATGTCGCGGCCCGGATCGCCCTCGGAGACGAAGAGCGAGAGCCGGCGGCCCATGGCGAAGAGCCTGCGCAGGTCGCGCGAGAGGCGCGGCCCGCGTGACGGGATGGCCGCCTCGGTGATCGCATCGAGCCACGCGCGCGCGTGGGTGCACGCCTGGGAAGCGACCACCTCGACCATGCGCCGGAAATTCACGTCGCCGCGCGCGAGCTTCAACCAGCGCCGCGGATCTCGCATCGAGCGCTTGTACTGCACCATGTCCTCGAACTTGCGCGAGGTGTCGAGGCTCATGCCCTCGACCCAGTAGAACTGCATCGGGTTCACCATCACGATCTCTTCGATCGGCAGGTCCGCGAGCTCGAGGCCGGCGTGGAACACGGTGTGCGCGCCCGAGCACAAGCCCAGCACGATGAAGCGCCGGTAGCCGAAGCGCTCGCGAAGGAACTCGATCGCCGCCCTGCCATCGGCGACCGCGCCGTGCGGATACGGATAGTTCTCGCGCGCCGGCCGCCGGTTCACGCTGTCGCCGAGGCTCTCGAGGTCGAAGCGCAGGCACGGCAGCCCCAGCGCGGCGAGGTTGCGCGTGAGCTCGACGTAGAGCCGGTTCGGCCCCACGTGGTGCGCGGCGCCCGCATTGAAGACCACCACCGCCGGATGCTCGACCGATGCGTCGCGGCGCGTGAGCACGCCGAAGAGGTGCCGGTCCTCGCCGAAGCGGCAGAGCGTCTCCTCGAGGCGCGCTTCGGCGCCGTCGAGCGCGCGGAAGGAAAGCTCGGTTCGTTCTCGCGGCAAAGCGGAAGGCCCGGCGCGCGGCGAACGCTCGATCTCCGCGGCGAGCCACGCGACGATCGCGTCGAGCGCGGCTTCGGGCACCACCGTGAATTGGTGCTCGGCCATCATGCCGGCCCAACCGGGAAGCCGCCGCTCGTCCCACGCGATGCCGAGGGCCGTCAATCGTTCGGCGAGGGCCGCATCGGTCGCGGCATCGTCGCGTCCGACGAGGAGCACGCGATCGCGCACGCGCGGCTCGGCATGTCGCAGGTCGATGGCGCCGATCGCGGCGAGCGTCTGCGCCGAGATCACGAAACCCGCGCTCTCCAGCGCGCCGGGGATGTCGCACGATTGGCGCTCGGCCGCGGCGGCGAGCGCGCGCAGCTCGCGCGCGTAGGCGCGGCCCTGCACGCAGGGATTCCAGAGCACCAGCCGATCGATGTCGGCTTCGGCGCTCGCGAGCGCGGCGAGCGTCGCGCCCAGGCGCACGCCGACGAGGTGCACACGCGCGCATCCCGAAAGCCGGCGCGCATGCGCGATCGCGGCGGCGATGTCCGCACGCCAGGCGTCGAGACGGTCGGGATCGAGGTCGGTGCCGGGCGAATCGCCGGCGCCGTGGTAATCGAAGCGCAGCGCCGGCACGCCCGCCAGGGCGAGCCGATCGGCGAGGTGGCGCAGCGAACGGTGCGAGCGCGTGTATTCCGAGCCGATCGGCGGGCAGATCACCGCGACCGCGGCGCCCTGCGCGCCGCTCGACTCGTGGTACCAGCCGAAGATCTCGCCGCGCGCGGAAGGAAAGTAGCCCGGCGTGCGACGGATCGCCGGGGCCTGCCGTGCCTCGGCCTCGATCGCCTCGAGGAGCCCCGCCTCGCGCTTCATGCGGCGCAGTCCCGCGCGTCGCGCGCCGCGCGCAGCATCACCGGCGTCGCGAGGTTCAACGCCTGCAGGCGCGCCTCGAAGCGGACGGTGCGCGCATCGAGCGGCCGGAACACCACGCGCTTCTCGTGGCGCGGCGCGAGGTGGAACCAGTTGTCGTCAGGGATGAAGCCCTCGCAGGCGAGGCTCGCCGCTTGCAGGAAGGCATCCGAGACGATGGAGGCGACCACCGTTCCGCCGCCATCCCAGTGCGCGTCGACCCGCACGCCGGCCGCGCGCGAAGCGAGGTCGAATCCCTCGGGGAAGTGGAAATCCTCGCCGAGCACCCTGCCGTCGACATCGAGGAGGCGCGCAACGATCGCCTCATGGCGCGGCGGGCCGAAGCGGTACGCGGCGGTGCTGTCGGCGAAGTGGCCGAGCATCGCCTCGGCGTTCAGCGTGAGCGTGCCGCGCGCCGGCACCAGCACGCCGTGGCGCGCCGTGTCCACGGCCACGCCGTCGCCGCGCAGCATCTCGAGCTCGACCGCCGCTGCGAGCGGCTCGGCGGCCTCGTTCACGACGTGGATCGCGAGGCCGTTCAAGCCTTCGTCGGTGAGATGGATCGCGCGCGGGGCCCAGGCGCGCTTGAGATACCACCACGCCGGCTTCGCGCGCCCCGCGGCGTCGACGATGCCCCAGCCCGCGCCCTGCACGAAGTCGCGATGCAGCCACACCAGGCCGCCGCCGCAGCCGCTGTCCGACGAGCGCCACTCGGCGAACACGCGGCGCATGAGCTCGCCCGGCACCACGCGCGAAAGGGCGAAGTAGCGCTCGGGGTCGCGCGCGCGCAGCGCCACCGGATCGACGCGGAAAAGCTCGCGCAGGTAATGGTCGCGCACATCCTCGAAATCCCAGCCGGCGCCGTTGTCGCGCGGCTGCCGCGCCTTCCAGCGCGGATGGTGCGCGGCGGGAAGCGGCGTGCCGAGCACCTCCGCGGTGCCCGCCTCGTCCGGCACGTTGGAGAACGCGAGGCATTCGGCGGCGAACTTCACGCGCGAGAGGCGCGCATCGTGGATCGGCCGGCGGTAGGCGCCGACGCCGTAGTAATGCGCGATGCCGTCGCCGGGATGGAACGGCAGCGCGCCGCCCCACGGCGTCGACGGAAAATACGGCACGCCGGGATGCAGCGCCTCGCACAGCGCGGGCAGGCGCTGCGTGAAGATGCCGTTCGCCCACACCGAAGCGGGAAGCCCGAGCATCGCCGCCTGCTGCGCGACCTCGCTGCCGCCGCAATACACCGCGATCGACGGATGGCGATGCAGCCTCGCGAGCAGCGCGCGCGCCTCGTCCTCGACCTCCGCCACGAATTGCGCATCGCGCGCGGGGTAATCGAGGTTCGCGAACATGAAGTCCTGCCAGACGAGGATGCCGAGCTCGTCGCACAGGCGGTAGAAGTCCTCGGACTCGTACAGGGTGTTGCCGGGGATGCGCAGCATGTTGGCGCCGCTCTCGCGCACGCGCACGAGCTCCTCGCGCAGCTTCGCGGGCTCGGCACGCAGCGCGCGGATGTCGAGCGGCGTCCAGCAGCTTCCGCGGCAGAACACCGGGACGCCGTTCACCACGAAGCGCACCGCACCGCCCTCCCGATCGAGCGCGAGGCTGCGAAAGCCGATGGGTCCCGCGTCGAGGGCGATCCATTCATCGCCCACGCGCAGCTCCAGCACGCACGGGGCGAGCCGCGGCTCGCCATGGGTGTGGGGCCACCAAAGCGGCGGGTCCGCCACCCGCACCTCGCCCTGCACGCGCTGCGGCGCCTCGCCGTCCACCTGCATGCCGTAGAGGCGCCCGTCGATCGCGATGCGCGCCGCCTCGATGCGCCGGCCGTCCAAACCTTCGACGCGCGCCTCGATCGCGACGCGCCCCTCGCCCTCGGCGAGCGTGGCGAGCACGCGCAGCGATCGCACATCGACGCGCTCGCTCCACTCGAGCAGGACCTCGCCCCACGGCCCCACCGGATCGATCGCCGGCGTCCATCCGGGCATGCGCCCGAGGAGCGTGGTGCGCAAGCCGCGCAGCTCCTGGCGCGAGACGAGCGCGCTCTTCCAGCGGGCGCGGGGAAGCTTGCCCGCGGCGGCCGCGGCCTCGAGCGATGCGAAGCGGATCGCGAGCTCGTTCTCCTCGCGCAACCGCCCGTCCACATCGGCGACGAGCGGCACGAACATGTTGCGCGACGAGGCGAGCGGCGCGCCGTTGAGCCACACGTCGGCGAGCGTCGCGAGCCCTTCGAAGCGCAGGCGCGCGCGCGCACGCCGCGCCTCTTCCGGCGCACGAAAGCGCACGCGGTACCACCAGTCGTCGCGATCGTAGGCGGCAGCGTGGTCGAGGTCGGCCTCCAGGCTCGAGGCGACGGTGCCGGGCACGCGCGCGGGATGCCACTCGGCCGCCGCACGAGCGAGCGCCCGGGGCTCCGCGCACGCGCCGGCGGGCGTGCGCGCGAGGGTCCACCCCTCGCGGAGCGCCATCGTCCTTCGCGCCGCACCCGTCGTCCGCGTCATCGCAGGCGCACCCTCATGCGCGATACGCCCGCAGGCCATCCAGGGCGAGCGTCCATTGCGCGGCCATCGCTTCGATGGGCG
>JAICTR010000394.1 GCA_025936275.1 Burkholderiales bacterium | reverse complement strand
GGCCGGCTGCAACAACGTCGCGTTCATCGTCAGCACCGTTCTCTTTCGTTTTTTACCGGCGTTCCAGAAGCAAAAAGCCCGGAGTTTTTTCTCTCCGGGCCTCGCGCTGGAACTCCTCGCTAACGATGATCGAGGATTATTCCTTCGGTCTCCCGGAGTACGCCTTTACGCAGGCGACGTGGGCCTCGGTATCCCACGCAAAGCGGGAACCGAGCGCGCGCGGCGCCTCGATCGGCATGGGTTTCAGGGCGGGTTTCATGGAAATCGCATCCACTCTCGGGCAAGACTCGATGAGGCGAATGCTGCCATGCAGCAATCGCACCGTCAAGCGGCGCACGGCCGATTCGCGCACGTCGCGGCATGCTCCTACACGAGCGCATCGTTGCCTTGCGGCGACGCTCGAGCGCGCGCGAAGGCGCGCCGGAACTCGCGCCGCGTAGGCGCGGTCGCAACGTGCAAGCCGTGCGTCATCGTCGGAGCGATTCCGCGATCGCGCGGCGGTTCCGAAAGGAGCTCGCCCCCATGAGCCACCCCTCTTCCCCCACGGGCAACAACAACGGCAACCGCCCGCGCAACCGCGGAGCGATCCGGACGCACCTCGGCCGCAAGCGCGTCGGTCCGCGCTCGCGCGTGGTTCGCAGCTCGCCGCTCGCCGCGGCCGGCGGCGCAAGCGCGTTCGCGCAGGAAGCGCCCGAGCACCTGTTCGACCGCCTGCTCGACACCTTCCAGGACCTGTTCGCGAAGGCCGGCGAGACCACGGCGAGCGCATTCGAGGCGGCGCTCGATACCGCGTGCAACACCCTCGTCGCCGCCGGCGAGTTCACCTCGGACAACGCGCAGCGCCTGCGCGAGTACCTGCGCCGCGACCTGCTGCAGCGCGACCATCCGCAGATGACGTTTCGCACCGGCGACATCACCACCGCCGGGACGCTCACCTGCTCGGGATGCGGCTGGACGATTCGCACCACGCGCACCACGGTGCTGCCGCCCTGCCCGCATTGCACCGAGACGGCGTTCCGCAAGACCGACTGATCGCGCGACTTGGGCTCGATCCAGCTCTTTCCGCGCCGCGGCGCGGTGACCATCGCCGACGTCTGGCGCGTCGCGCCCGGCGCGCCGAGCGGCGCGATCCGCGTGCGCCCGGCGCGCGTGGAAGACTACGCGGCGATCCGGGCGCTCGAGCGCCAGGCCCATCTCGGCGCGCACGCCTCCACCTTGCGGCAGTTCGAGAGCCGCCGCCAGGTCTTTCCCGAAGGCCAATGGGTCGCGGAATGCGACGGCACCATCGCCGGTGCGGGCGGCTCCGTCATCGTCGCGTGGGAGTCGTACCCGGCCGAGCCCAACTGGCGCGCACTCACCGGCGACGGCACCTTCCTCACCCACGATCCGCACGGACGCACGCTGTTCGCATTCGACGCGGTGGCGGACTTCACGCGCCGCGGCTTCGGCGTGGCACGCGCGCTGCATCTCGCGCGCCGGCGCCTCTGCCGGCGCCTCAACCTGCGCCGCATCGCCGCGGCGCTTCCGCTGCCCGGTTATCGCGCGCTGCGCGGCTCCGCTTCCCCGGAGCTCTACGCGAAGCGCGTGGTGTGGGGCGAGATCGAGGAACCGGTGATGCGCTTCCACCTGGCGCAAGGCTTCCAGTACTGCGGCATCCTGCACGGGTTCCTCCCCGAGGACGAGGCGTCCGGCGGACACGCGGCGCTCGTCGCGTGGCTGAATCCGCTCTACGCGCCGCCGGGTCCGAGCGCGAGCATCGCCTCGCAACGCGCGCGCAAGTGCGCCTGACCGGGCGCGCGCCCGGCCGGTGATACGCTCGCGGCTTCGCGCCGCGGTCGCCGCGCGCACCGCGTGGCCCGCGCCTTGAACGCCATCATCCTGCTGCTTTCGCTCGTCGCCTTCGCCTCTTCGGCCTCGATGCGCGTCACCGACGCCCTGCTGCCGCGCATCGCGAGCGAATACGGCGTGGGCCTCGCCGCCGCCTCGGCGGTGGTCACCGCGTTCTCCATCACCTACGGCGCGATGCAGCTCATCTTCGGCCCGCTCGGCGACCGCTTCGGCAAGCTGCGGGTGATCGCGTGCGCCGCGGGCGGCGCGGCGATCGCGAGCCTCGGCTGCTTCGTCGCGGACGGCTACCAGGCGCTGGTGGTCGCGCGCGCGGTCGCCGGCGGATGTTTCGCCTGCATCATCCCGCTCGCCATGGCGTGGATCGGCGACGTCGTGCCGTACGAGGAGCGCCAGCCGGTGCTCGCGCGCTTCCTCATCGGGCAGATCATGGGCATCGCCGGGGGCGCGGCCCTCGGCGGCCTCGCCGCGCAATCCGCCACGGGGTCGTGGCCAGGCGCGGTGGTCGCCGTTTGGCTCGCGTCGGGCGGCGCGGCGCTCGCGGTCGCATCGCGTCGCGATCCGGCGCCGCGCGGCGCGGCGAGCCGCTTCTTTCCCGACATCGCCGAGGTGCTGCGCGGCGCGTGGCCGCGCGTGGTGCTGGTCACCGTGTTCGCCGAAGGCATGGTCGTCACCGGTGCGATCGCGTTCGTGCCGTCGCACCTGCACTACGTACGCGGCATGGAGCTCGCGGCGGCGGGCTCGATGCTGGTCGCGTTCGGGTTGGGCGGCGTGGGTTTCGCCCTCGCGGTGCGGCGCGTGGTGCGCCGCCTCGGGGAACGCGGGCTCGCGGCGGGCGGCACGTTATCGCTCTGCGCCGCGCTCGCGCTGCTCGCGCTGGTGCCATGGGCCGCGGCCGCCGCCGTCGCATGCCTCGTCGCGGGCTTCGGCTTCTACATGCTGCACAACACGTTGCAGACCAACGCGACGCAGATGGCTCCGCGCCGACGCGGTGCCGGCATGGCGCTCTTCGCCACGTCGTATTTCATGGGCCAGTCGGCGGGCGTCGCGATCGCCGGCGCCGCCGCGCAGGC
>JAICTR010000304.1 GCA_025936275.1 Burkholderiales bacterium | reverse complement strand
GAGCTCTTCGTCATGGACGATGCGAGCCGCCGCTCGCTCGCGTTCGGGCCGGGGCTCGTCGCCGGCACGCCGCTGCCGCCCGAGCGCGGCAACACCGTGATCGTGGCGCATCGCGACACGCACTTCACGTTCCTGCGGCACGTGGCGAGCGGCGACGAGATCGATCTCGAATCGGGCGATGGCGCGAAGACGCGCTACCGCGTACGCCGCGCCGAGATCGTCGATCGCGACGACACGCAGGTGATGGAGGACGACGGGCGCGCACAGCTCACCCTCATCACCTGCTACCCTTTCGATGCGGTGCGTCCGGGCACGCGGCTGCGCTACGTGGTGGTGGCGGACCGCGTGGCATGAAGCCCGCGCGCTGCAACCTTTCGATCGCCTGGGGGTCGCATGGCCATGGTGGCCAGCATCGACATGCAGGAGCAAGACGTTGGGCTCGCCGGAACCGGCGCGTAGGGCGCCGCGCACGCTTCTCGATCCGCCGGCGGGTTTCGACGACCCGCTCGAGATGCTGCTGGGCTGCCATCGGCGGATCGAGAAGCAGCTCGAAACGCTGAAGCGCCTGCGCGCGCACCTGCAGTCGAAAGGCATCGACGCCGAGGCGAGCACGGCCGCCGAAGCGGTGCTGCGCTATTTCCGCAAGGCCGCGGTCGACCACCACGAGGACGAGGAGCAGGATGTGTTCCCGCTCCTCGAGCAACGCATCGACGACGCGAGCGAAAAGGCGCGCTTCCACGAGCTGCGCGGGAAGCTCGAGGCCGAGCACCGCAAGCTCGAGGAAGCCTGGACCCGCGTGAGGAAGCCGCTCGAAGGCATCGCCGAAGGCTTGATGCGCCCGCTCGCGGAAGCCGACGTCGCCGCGCTCGCGGATGCATACCTCGGCCACATCCGCATCGAGGAGGAGACGCTGCGCGAGCTCTTCCGCTTCCTCGACGCGCGCGACCTCGAGGCGCTCGGCCGCTCGATGGCCGCGCGGCGCAAGGTCCCCTTCCCGCCCGCCTGAAGCGAGACGCCGCGGGATTGCCATGGCGAGCCACCCGAAAGCCCGGGCCCGCGATTCCGCCATCGCCGAGGAGCTGCGCCCGATCCTCGAGCTGCCCGTCGTGGGCGTGGTGCTGTGGGATGCGAGCGGGCGAATCCTCGATGCGAACGACCGCTTCCTCGAGATCACGGGCTACACGCGCGAGGACCTCGCGCAGGGGCTCGACTGGCGGCGGCTCACGCCGAGCGAATGGCATCCGACCGACGAGCTGGTGATCTCGGAGGTAGGCCAGAGCGGGGCGGCGATCCACCTCGAAAAGGAGTACATCCACAAGCACGGCGGGCGCGTCTTCGTGCAATACCACTCGGTGGCGGTGGAGGGCGCGGAAGGGCTCGTCCTCTCGCTCGTCGTGGACATCACCGAGCAGAAGCGCGCGCAGGCGGAGCGCGATGCGCTCCTCGAGCGCGCGGAGGCGGCGGTGCGCTCGCGCGACGAGATCCTCGCCATCGTGAGCCACGATCTCAGGAATCCCCTCAGCACGATCTCGATGGTGGTGGCGCTCCTCGAGCACCCGATGCCGGCCGAGCGCCACGCCGCGCAGCTCGACGTCGTGCGCCGCGCGGTGCAGCGCATGGGACGCCTGATCCAGGACCTGCTCGACGTGAACCAGATCGGCTCGGGGCAGCTCTCCATCGCGCCCGAGGCGGTGGCGGCCGCGACGCTCATCGAGGAGGCGCGCGCGGGGCTCGACCTCCATGCCTCGCAACACGGGCAGCGGCTCGAATGGAGCTGCGCCGAGCCCGACTTTATCGTGCGTGCCGATCGCACGCGCGTCGCGCAAGTGCTGAACAACCTGGTCGGCAACGCGCTCAAGTTCACGCCGCCCGGCGGCGAGGTGTCGGTCGAAGTCGCTCGTGAAGGCGACGAGGCGCGCTTCTGCGTGCGCGACACCGGGCCGGGAATCAAGGGCGAGGACCTGCCGCACATCTTCGATCGCTTCTGGCAGGCCGAGGGGCGCAAGCGCAAGGGCGGCGTGGGCCTCGGGCTCGCGATCTCGAAGGGCATCGTCACCGCGCACGGCGGGCGCATCTGGGCCGCGAGCGAGCCGGGCAATGGAGCGATGTTCTGCTTCACGCTGCCGCTCGCGACGAATCGGGAGTGACGGAAGAATGGTCGGGGTGAGAGGATTCGAACCTCCGGCCTCTACGTCCCGAACGTAGCGCTCTACCAGGCTAAGCTACACCCCGACAGGACAAAAGGGGCGCGGAAGCGCCCCTCGAGGACCATCTCCGCCTCAGAATTTTCGCTCGACGGAGAAGTGCGCCAATTGTAGCAGACTGTCGCGGCACGGGGAATCGGGAAGGCGCTCGAGCCGCGCCGTCGCGGCGGCGGCTTCCTCCCTGGCGCGCTCGCGCGTGTAGTCCAATGCGCCCACGCGATGGATCGCCGCCACCACCGCCTCGAGGTCGCCCTTGCCGCCCTGCTCCACCGCGTGGCGCACGGTGCGGCGCTCCTGCTCGCTGCCGGTTCGCATCACGCGGATCAGGGGCAGCGTCGGCTTGCCCTCGGCGAGATCGTCGCCCAGGTTCTTCCCCGTCTCCTGCAGGTCGCCCGAGTAATCGAGCACGTCGTCGATGAGCTGGAACGCGGTGCCGAGGTGCGTGCCGTACTCGGCGAGCGCGCGCTCCGCGTCCGCATCGGCGCCGCCGAGGATCGCGCCGACCTGGGTCGCCGCCTCGAAGAGCTTCGCGGTCTTGTAGCGGATCACGCGCAGGTACTTGTCCTCGTCGGTGTCGGCGTCGTGCACGTTGAGGAGCTGCAGCACCTCGCCCTCGGCGATGACGTTGGTCGCATCGGCGAGCACCTTCATGATGCGCAGGCTCCCCGCGTCCACGATCATCTGGAACGCGCGCGAGTAGAGGAAGTCGCCGACGAGCACCGAGGCGGCGTTGCCGAACTCCGCGTTCGCGGTCTTGCGGCCGCGGCGCAGGCTCGACTCGTCGACCACATCGTCGTGCAGCAGCGTCGCGGTGTGGATGAACTCGATCACCGCCGCGAGCTCGTGGCGCGCTGGCGCACGGCCCGCGAACGCGTTGGCGGCGAGGAGCACCAGCGCGGGACGCAGGCGCTTGCCGCCGGCCGCGACGATGTAGTTCGCGACGGTGCGGATCAGCACGACGCCGGAATCGAGGCGGCGATGGATCACCGCGTCGACTTCGGCGAGGTCGGCGGCGATCGGCGCGCGGATCGATTCGAGGCTGGGAGCGGGGGCGAGCGGGAGGTTCATGCGCAAGGCGGGCAGTGGCCGGAAGCCGGCCTCCGCTGCCCCGGACAAGTCTTTGAGCTTACGAGGAATTTCGCGTATTATAGCGAGTTCGGTCGGCGCGGCTCGAAATTTCGGCCCACAGCCTTCCGAGAACATCGCAAACCAGGAGTCCACAATGTACGCGGTCATAAAAACCGGCGGCAAGCAGTATCGCGTTGCCCCCGGCGAGAAACTCAAAATAGAACAGATACCGGCAGACGTTGGCGCTCAGATCGTCCTCGACCAGGTGTTGATGGTTTCGGACGGCGAGGCCGTGAAGCTCGGTACGCCCCTCGTCGCGGGCGCGAAAGTCTCCGCGACGGTGCTCGCCCACGGGCGCGGCGCGAAGGTGAAGATCTTCAAGATGCGCCGCCGCAAGCACTACCAGAAGACCCAGGGCCATCGCCAGAACTACACGGAGATCCGTGTGGACGCGATCGCCTGATCGACGCAAGGACACATCGACATGGCACACAAGAAAGCAGGCGGCTCGTCGCGTAACGGCCGCGATTCCGAGAGCAAGCGCCTCGGGCTCAAGGCCTTCGGCGGCGAGCTCGTGAACGCGGGCTCGATCCTCGT
>JAICTR010000139.1 GCA_025936275.1 Burkholderiales bacterium | reverse complement strand
TGGTGCTCGACCATGGGCGCATCGTCGAGCGCGGCTCCTTCCGCGAGCTCCTCGATGCCGACGGCCGCTTCGCCGAGATGTGGCGGCTGCAGCAGGAAGAGGGCCGCGCGCAGGATGCGGCCACGGCCGCCGATGCCGCCTGAGCTTACGCTGCGGTTGCGATCAAGGCTTCGCGAGGAAATCGCGTAGCGCGGCCAGGGTCGCCCGAGGCGCCTCGCTCATCATCGAGTGGCCGGCATCGATCGCGACGAAGCGCGCGCCGGGAATGCGCTCGGCGACCGACTTTCCGGCCTTCAACGGCGTCATCTGGTCGCGCCGTCCGGCGACGACCAGCGTGGGCACCGCGAGCGACGCGAGCGCATCGTCCGCCGGGCGGTAGGCGTGGCAGGCGGCGAGGTCGGCGGCGAGCACGCCGCGGCGCGAGTGGCCATTCAACTGCCGGCTGGCGCCCATCAACGAGGCGCCCGGCACCGCGCTCGCGGCGAGCATCGCGTCGCGCGCGTGGCCCCACACCGTCTCCATGTCGAACGCCGCGGGCGAATCGTCGCGCGCGGCGGCGAGGAACGCATCGCCGACCGGCATCGGCACCGAGGCGCCGACGAGCGCGAGCCTCGAGATGCGCGCGGGAGCGGCGAGCGCCGCCGCGAGCGTCACCAGCGACCCCATGCTGTGGCCCACCAGCGCCGCGCGCTCCACGCCGGCCGCGTCGAGGAACGCGACGAGCCAGCGCGCGAGCGCCTCGATCGAGGTGCGGATCGCGCCGGGACTGCGCCCGTGCGCGGGCAGGTCCACGGCGAGCACCGCGTGCCCGTGGTGCGCGAGATAACGCGACTGCCATTGCCACACGCTGTGGTCGAACGCCGCGCCGTGCACCATCACCACCGCTTCCTTCGCCGGCGCGAACGGCCGGCCGCCCGTGTAGGCGTAGGCGGGATAGCCCTCGACGATGAACTGCATCGCGATTACCGGTTCGCGGCGCGCAGCGCGCGCGACAGGTCTTCGACCAGGTCGTCGGGGTGCTCGAGGCCGATCGAAAGGCGCACCGTGCCCGGCGTGATGCCCGCCGCCGCGAGCGCCGCATCGTCCATGCGGAAATGGGTCGTCGTCGCCGGATGGATCACCAGCGACTTCGCATCGCCGATGTTGGCGAGGTGCGAGAAGAGCCCGAGCGCCTCGATGAAGCGCCGTCCCGCCTCGCGCCCGCCCGCGAGCTCGAACGAAAGGATCGCGCTCGCGCCGCGCGGGTAGAGCCGCTTCGCCAGCGCATGGTCGGGATGGCTCTCGACATCGGGATGGTTCACGCGCGCCACCGCCGGGTGCGCCGCGAGGAAGCGCACGATGCGCGCCGTGTTCTCGATGTGCCGCGCCATCCTGAGCGGCAGCGTCTCCAGCCCCTGCAGGATGTGGAACGCGGTGGCGGGCGCCATGCATGCGCCGAAATCGCGCAGCCCCTCGCGGCGCGCCCGCAGCAGGAACGCGGAGGTCGACGACTCCTCGGCGAACACCATGCCGTGGAACCCTTCGTAGGGCGCGGTGAGCGTCGGGAAGCGGTCGTCGGCGGCCCAATCGAAGCGTCCGCCATCGACGAGAACGCCGCCGATCACGATGCCGTGGCCGGAGAGGAATTTGGTGGCGGAGTGCACGACGAGGTGCGCGCCCTGCTCGAAGGGCCGCCCCAGCACCGGCGTCGTCACCGTGCCGTCGACCAACAGCGGCACGTGGCGCTCCTCGGCGATCGCCGCGACCGACCGAACGTCGAGCACGTCGACCGAAGGGTTGCCGACGCTCTCGCCGAAGAGCAGGCGCGTTTCCGGGCGGATCGCCGCGCGCCATGCATCGAGGTCGCGGGCGGCGACGAACGTGGCCTCGATGCCGAAGCGCGGCAGCGTGTACGCGAGGAGGTTGTGCGAGCCGCCGTAGAGGCTCGAGGAGGCGACGATGTGGCCGCCGCTTCCCATGAGCGTCGCGATCGCGAGGTGCAGCGCCGCCTGGCCGCTCGCGGTGGCGATGGCGCCCACGCCATCCTCCAAAGCGACCATGCGTTCCTCGAATACGGAGACGGTGGGATTCGAAAGGCGGGAGTACACATGGCCCGGCGTCTCCATGTTGAAGAGCGCCGCGGCGATGTCCGTGTCGGGAAAGACGAACGACGAGGTCTGGTAGATCGGCACCGCCCGCGAGCCGGTGGCCGGGTCGGGGGACTGCCCGGCATGCACCGCGAGGGTCTCGGGATGGGGCGGCTTCGGGCCGGAATGAGCCATGAGAATCAGTTATTTGGGGTGTAATGCTGAGATTCGTTCGAAATGTTGTCACGAACCCGCTTTGTTTGCTATGGTTTCGCCTGCCCCTAGAGGAGCTTTCCTCCCTTGAATCGCGCCATCGCCGTCCTGCTCCTCGCCCTCGTACCCATGGCGGGGATCGCCGCGGGCCATCGCCCGCACGGCAAGGCCGCGGTCGCGGAAGTCACCAAGGACGGCAACCCGCTCGTGCGCTCGAGCGCGGCGCTGGTCCTCGATCCCACCACCGGCGAGACGCTCTTCGCCAAGAACGCCGACCAGCAGGCGCCCATCGCATCCATCACCAAGCTCATGACGGCGATGGTGGTGCTCGATGCGAAGCTGCCGCTCGACGAGCCGATCGAGATCACGAAGGAAGACGTCGATCACGTCAAGAACACCACCTCGCGGCTGCCGCTCGGCAGCCACTTCCGCCGCGACGACCTGCTGCGCCTCGCGTTGATGGCGAGCGAGAATCGCGCCGCCTCCGCGCTCGGCCGCACCTATCCCGGCGGCATCGATGCGTTCGTCGCCGCGATGAACGAGAAGGCGAAGGCGCTCGGCCTCACGCAGACGCACTACGTCGATTCCTCGGGCCTCTCGCCGGAGAACGTGTCGAGCCCCGCGGACCTCGGCAAGCTGGTCGCCGCCGCTTCGCAATACGAGATCATCCGCGAGTACACGACGACGCCCGCGGTGAGCGTGCAGCTTCCCGACTCGCGCCGGAAGCTGAGCTTCATCAACACCAACGGCCTGGTGCGCCACTCCGACTGGAAGATCGGCCTCTCGAAGACCGGCTACATCAACGAGGCCGGCAAGTGCCTCGTGATGCAGGCGATGATCGCCAACCAGCCGGTGGTGATCGTACTGCTCGATTCGTGGGGCCGCCTCACGCGCATCGCCGACGCGAATCGCATCCGCCACTGGCTCGAGCGCAACTCCGAGCGCCTGCTCGCGACGCGCGCCACCGCCACGCCCGACTGATCGGAAATCGGGGACCGTCCCCGTTTTCCAACACACCGAAGATCGTTCGCTGTTACGGAAATCGGGGTCTGTCCCCGATTTTCATTTGTTATCCTTGGCCCATGAAGATCGCGATGATGGGCGCCGGCGGCGTCGGGGGATTTTTCGGGGGCCGGCTCGCGCGGGCCGGTTATGACGTCACCTTCGTCGCGCGCGGCTCGCACCTCGCCGCGATGCGCGAGGCGGGCCTCACCATCGAGAACGAGGCGCAGGGCGACATCCACGTGCCGAAGGTGAAGGTCACCGAGGATCCCGCCTCGATCGGGCCGGTGGATCTCGTCGTCCTCTCGGTGAAGCTCTGGGATACCGATGCGGCGGCGAAGGCGATCGCGCCCATCGTCGGGCCGGACACCGGCGTCCTCTCGCTGCAGAACGGCGTCATCAAGGACGACATCCTGCGCCGCCACTTCGGCGGCGAGCGCGTGATGGGCGGCGTCGGATACGTCGCGACGCACATCGCCCGGCCCGGTGTCATCAAGCAGGTGGGCACCATGCAGCGCGTGATCGTCGGCGAATACGACGGACGCGTCTCGCCCCGCGCGCGCTTCCTGCATGAGGCGCTCGCCGCTTCCGGCGTGAGCGCCGAGCTCTCGCCCGACATCCGCCGCTCGCTCTGGGAAAAGTACGTGTTCCTGGTCGCGCTTTCGGGCGCGACTACCACGATGCGCCGCCCGATCGGCGCGATCCGCGCCGAGCCGCGGGCGCGCGCGTTCTTCCACGACCTCATGCGCGAGACGGTGGCCGTGGGCCGCGCGCTCGGCGTCTCGCTTCCGGAGGCCTACGCCGACGATCGACTCGCGTTCGCCGACGGGCTGCCGTACGACATGACCTCCTCGATGCACCACGATCTCGAGCGCGGCAATCCGCTCGAGGTGAATTGGCTCTCCGGCGGCGTGGTGCAGCTCGGCGAGCCGGTGAAGGTGCCGACACCCGCCAACCGCGCGGTGCGCGACATCCTCGCGTTGCACGCTTCGGGCGGCAAGGCGAAATGACGGGCGCGCGGCTCACGGTCCGCGCCATTCGCGCGCGGGCGGTCGAGGTGCCGATGCGCCACGTGCTGGGGACGAGCCAGGCGGCGGTGCGCGCGGCGCCGCTGCTGCTGGTCGATCTCGAGACCGAAGAGGGCATCACCGGCCGCGCGTATCTCTTCTGCTACCTGCCCGCTTCCGCTCCGGGCATCGTCGCGATCCTCGCCGAGATCGAGCGGCTCACCCAGGGCGAGCGCGTGGCGCCGCTCGATGCGTGGAAGAAGCTCGCGCGCCGCTTCACGCTGGTCGGCGTGCAGGGCATCGTGCGCATGGCGATGTCGGCGTTCGACGTCGCGTGCTGGGATGCGCTCGCGATCGCCGCCGGGCAGCCGCTCGCCGCGCTGCTGGGCTGCGCGCCGCGTCCGGTACGTGCGTACAACAGCAACGGCCTGGGATTGATGGAGCCCGGTCCGCTCGCCGACGAGGCCGAGGAACTGCTCGAGGGCGGCTTCGAGGCGCTCAAGCTGCGCCTGGGCTATCCCACGCTCGCCGAGGACCTCGCGGCGCTGCGCGCGGTGCGCAAGCGCGTCGGCGGCTCGGTCGCCATCATGGTCGATTACAACCAGGCATTGAGCGTCGCCGAGGCGCTGGAGCGCGGGCGCGCGCTCGACGGCGAGGGCATCGCATGGCTCGAGGAGCCGATCCGCCACGACGATTACGCGGGCGCGGCGAAGCTCACGCGCAGCCTCGCGACGCCGGTGCAGATCGGCGAGAACTTCTCGCTGCCGTACGGCATGGAACAGGCGCTCGAGGCCGAAGCGTGCGACCTGGTGATGCCCGATCTCGAGCGGATCGGCGGCGTGACAGGCTGGCAGCGCGCCGCCGCGCTCGCCGCGGCGCGCGGCATCGGGATGTCGTCACACCTCTTTCCCGAGGTGAGCGTGCATCTGCTGTGCGCCACGCCCACCGCCCATTGGCTCGAGTACGTCGACTGGGCGGCGCCGATCCTCGCGGAGCCGCTGCGCATCGTGGACGGCATGGCGATTCCCCCGGAGCGCCCGGGGTGCGGCCTCGCGTGGGACGAGGACGCCGTCGCGCGCTATCGTATCGCCTGAACGCGCCCGGCTCGGCGCGGTCTGAAGCGGAATAACGCCCGAGCCCCACGCGTTCCCTTCCTGCGCCGTGCAACGGCGCTTCCTCCGAGCGGCCGAGATGTTCCTCACCGGATTGGGCACGGCGGTGCCGCCGCGCAGCTTCAGCCAGGCGGAATGCTGGGATGCCGTGCAGCGCGCTCGCAGCCCCGCCCTGACCGCCCGCACGCGCGCCGTGCTGCAGGGCATCCTCACCCACGACAGCGGCATCGCGCGCCGCGCCCTCGCGCTCGATTCGCTCGACGAGAGCTTCGAGATCGATCCCGATACGCTGCACCGGCGCTTCGAGCGCCACGCGCCGGCGCTCGCCTCGCAGGCGGCGGCCCAGGCGCTCGGGCAGGCGCGGCTCCAGGCGGACGACATCGATGCGGTCGTGGTGAGCACCTGCACCGGCTATCTGTGTCCCGGGCTCACGAGCTACGTCACCGAGCGCGCGGGCTTGCGCGGCGATGTCTTCGCGCTGGATCTCGTCGGGCAGGGCTGCGGCGCGGCGCTTCCCAACCTGCGCGCCGCCGAGGCGCTCATCGCCTCCGGGCGCTGCGAGCACGTGCTCTGCATCTGCGTGGAGGTGTGCAGCGCCGCCTTCTACCTCGACCAGGACCTCGGCGTTCTCGTGAGCGCGTGCCTCTTCGGCGACGGCGCGGGCGCGGTGGTGGCCTCGCGCGCGCCGCGCGACGGCGTGCCGCGCGTGGAATGGAAGGCGGCTGCGAGCTTCACCGATCCGCGCGCGCGCGACGCGCTGCGCTTCGAGCAGCGCGGCGGCATGTTGCGCAACGTGCTCACGCTCCCGGTGCCGCGGCTCGCCGCCGATCGCGCGCGCGAGGTGCTCGATCGCGTGCTCGAAGGCGAGGGGCTCGCGCGCGCCGACATCGGCGCGTGGATCATGCACGCGGGCGGGCGCAAGGTGCTCGAGGAGCTGCAGGCGCGCATCGGCCTCGCGCCGCCGGACCTCGCGTGGAGCGCCGCGATGCTGCGCGACTTCGGCAACCTCAGCAGCCCGTTCGTGCTCTTCGTGCTGCGCGCGGCGCTCGAAGGCGGCGCGCCGCGCGGCTGGTGGTGGATGTCGTCGTTCGGCGCCGGGTTCAGCTGCCACGGCGCGCTCTTGAGGGTCGCGTGATGGCAACGCTCGCCCGCGCGCGCCGCGTGGAGCCGGAGTGGCTCGACGAGCTGCCGGCGGAGGATCCGCGCGCACGCCGCGCGCGCCGCGACCTGCGCCTGGTGAACGCGATCATGGGCAATGCGTGCATCGTGGCCGGCGAGCTCGCGCCCGCGCTTCGCGCCGGCGCGCGCATCGCGGAGATCGGCGCGGGCGAGGGTGACTTCCTCGTGGCGCTCGCCCGGTCGCGGCGGCTACGCGGACGGCGCATTCGCGCGACGCTCGTCGACCGCCAGCCGGGGGAAAGCGGCGCCGCGGGGAAGGCGCTCGCCGCGCTCGGCTGGGAAGCCGCGCGCGCGCAGTGCGACGCCATCGCCTGGCTCGAAGCCCAGGGCGAGGAGTACGACGCCATCGTGGCCAACCTCTTCCTGCATCACCTCGAGCCCGCGGCGCTCGCACGCCTGCTCGCGCTCGCCGCGCGCAGAACGCGGCTCTTCGTCGCCTGCGAGCCGCGGCGCTCCGCGTTCGCTCTCGCCGGCGCCTCGCTCCTCGGCGCGCTCGGCTGCAACGACGTGACGCGCCACGATGCGGTGGTGAGCGTGCGCGCGGGATTTCGCGATCGCGAGATCGCGGCCCTCTGGCCGCCTGGCGCGGGATGGACGATCGAGGAGCGCGCGCGCGGGCCCTTCAGCCACGCGTTCGTCGCGCGCCGCCCATGAGCCGCAGCACCCACGATGCCATCGTGATCGGCGCCGGGCCCGCGGGCTCGAGCGCGGCGCTCGCGCTCGCGCGGCGCGGCTGGCGCGTCGCGATCGTCGAGAAGGCGCGCTTCCCGCGCCGCAAGGTA
>JAICTR010000312.1 GCA_025936275.1 Burkholderiales bacterium | reverse complement strand
GTCCGCCATGTCGCGCACGTTGGCCACGCCGACGGCGTTGGGAAAGAACTCGAACATCGGCTGGTCGTTGGGCGAATCGCCCGCGAAGACGATCGTCTCGCGCGCGGCGTCGGCGTCGATGCCGAAGTCCTCGCGCAGCATGAGGCGCGTGGTCGAGAGCTTGTCGTAGCCGCCGAACCAGCCGTTCACGTGGATCGAGCTCACCTTGGCGGTGAGCCCTTCGGCTTCCATGATGGCGACGATGCGCGCCACCGCCTCGCGCGGGAGCGGCGGCACGTCCTCGCTGAAATCGATGGCGAGGTCGGCCTCGCGGTACGGCTGGTCGGAAGCGATGGCGGCACCCGTCACCTCGGTGAGGATGCGGCGCGCGATCTCCTCCAGGCGGGCCGCGCGCTTTGCACGCTCGTCGTCGCCGATCACGTAGCGCTTCACGAGCTTTCGCGCGGCACGGTCGCGGCGGAACCAGAACGCGCCGTTCTCGCCCACCACCGCATCCACCGGCCACATGCGCGCGATGTGGTCGCACCAGCCCGCGGGGCGTCCCGTCACCGGCACGACGAGCAGGCCCGCGTCATGCAGCTTGTCCAGCGCGGCATAGGCGACGGCATGGAGCTCGCCTTCGGTGGTGAGCGTGTCGTCGATGTCGGTAAGCACCGCGCGTATCGCGGCGAGCTTCGCGCGCGGGAATTCGGCGAGCGGCCTCATCGCTTCAGGAACGCGTCCACCGCGGCGCGCGCCGCCTCGTCCATGTGCAGGCCGCACTTGGTGCGTCGCCACAGGATGTCCTCCGCCGTCTCGGCCCACTCCTCGGCGACCAGGTAATCGACCTCGCGCTCGGTGAGGCCCGCGCCGAAGTGGTGCCCGAGGTCGTCGATGGAGCGCGCGTTGCCGAGAATGCGCGGCGCGCGGCTGCCGTGACGGCGCACGATGCCGTCGACGAGCTCGCGCCCGAGCGTGGCGTAGCGCGCGTGCATCTCGTCGCGGAACGCGTTGAAGCGGCCGACATCGCCGCCGGGGAGCGCGTCGCTCGCGGTCCAGTCGGCCTTCATGCCGGGAAACCACGGCGCGATCTTCGCGATCGCCTCTTCCGCCAGCCGCCGGTAAGTGGTGATCTTGCCGCCGAAGACCGTGAGGAGCGGCGGCTCGCTCCCGCGCGCATCCACCTTGAGCACGTAGTCGCGCGTGACCTTCGAGGGATCGTCGCTGCCGTCGTCGTAGAGCGGGCGCAGGCCCGCGTAGCTCCATGCGATGTCCGATTCGGCGAGCGGCTTCGCGAGGAAGCGGTTCGCGGCATCGAGGAGGTAGCGCGTCTCCTCGGCCGAGATGCGCCAGCCGTGCGCCGCGTCCTCCACCGGCACGTCGGTGGTGCCGATGAGGCTGAAGCGCCCCTCGTAGGGAATCACGAACACCACGCGCTTGTCCGGATTCTGCAGGATGTAGGCGTGCCCCTGCGAGTGCACGCGGGGCACGACGATGTGGCTCCCCTTCACCAGGCGCACGCGGTCGGCGATCCGCTCGCCGTGGATGTGCCCCAGCTCGTCGACCACCCAGGGCCCCGCCGCGTTCACCAGCGCCTTGGCGCGCAGCACGCGCGGCTCGCTGTCCCGCGTCTGCACGGTCGCCTCCCAGCCGCCCTCCACGCGCCGCGCCGAGACGAAGCGCGTACGCGTGAGCACCTGCGCGCCCTTCTCGCGCGCCGCCATCGCGTTGATGACCGTGAGCCGCGAATCGTCCACGCGGCAATCGGAATACACGAAGCCGCTGCGGTAGGCGCCCTTGAGCCCCGCCGAAAGCTCCGCGTGCGGGAAGGCCACCGCGCGCGAGCCGGGCAGCGTGATGCGCCCGCCGAGGTGGTCGTAGAGCCAGAGGCCCGCGCGGATCATCCATGCGGGACGCATGCTCGCGTCGTGCGGCAGCACGAAAATGAGCGGCCGGATGATGTGCGGGGCGAGGCGCAGCAGCACCTCGCGCTCGCGCAGCGCCTCGCGCACCAGCCGGAATTCGTACTGCTCGAGATAGCGAAGCCCGCCGTGGATGAGCTTCGAGCTCGCGGAGCTGGTGGCCGAGGCGAGGTCGTCGCGCTCGACCAGCGTGACCGCGAGGCCGCGGCCGGCCGCATCGCGCGCGATGCCCGCGCCGTTGATGCCGCCGCCGACGATCAGGAGGTCGGAAAGCGGAACCGGGGACAGACCACTTGTCCCGCCGGGGGGAACGCTCGTCTCGACTCGACCACTCGTTCTTCCAGGCGGGACAAGTGGTCTGTCCCCGGTGTTCATGGGAAGCGGCCCCACTGGGACCACCACAGCAGCCCCAGCGTGGTCTTGGTGTCGGTGATCGCGCCCTCGCGCACCCATTCGAGCGCGTCGGCGATCTTCACCGGGAAGCTCTCGAGGTGCTCGCCCTCGTCCGGGTCCTTGCCGACCTCGGTGAGGCCGCGCGCGCCGTAGAGCTCGATCACCTCGGTCGAATAGCCGATGCACGGGTCGAGCACCGCGATGCGCCACCACTCGCGCGCCTCGAAGCCGCACTCCTCCACCAGCTCGCGCTTCGCGGTGGCGAGGGGCGGCTCGTCCTTCTCGAGCTTGCCCGCGGGAAGCTCGATGAAGTGGCGGCGCTTGGGATAGCGGTACTGGCGCTCGAGGAGGATGGTCTCCTCGTCCACGAAGGCGAGGATCACCACAGCGCCCGGATGCACGACGTACTCGCGCCACGCGACCTTGCCGTCGGGAAGGCGCACCTCGTCGCGGCGCAGCTCCAGCAGGCCGCCGTCGTAGGCGACCTTGGTGGAGACCGTGGATTCGGTGAAGTCATGGCCCGCGGGGGGGCCCTTCGCCGCCATCACATCGACGCGGCAATGGCCCGCACGCACAGGTCGAGCAGCGGCGCGGGAAGGATGCCCAGCACCAGCGTCGCGACGCACGACGCGGAAAGCACCCAGCGCGTCTCGAGGTGCGCGTCGACGGTGATCTCCCCCGCCGGCGCCTCCATGTACATGAGCCGCACGATGCGCAGGTAGTAGAACGCGCCCACCACCGAGAGCAGCACCGCGTACACCACGAGCCAGGTATAGCCCGCGTCGAGCACCGCCTGCAGCACCACCAGCTTCGCGAAGAAGCCGACCGTGGGCGGGATGCCGGCGAGGGAGAACATCACGATCAGCATCATGAAGGCGTACCACTTCGACTTCTGGTTCAAGCCGCGGAAGTCGTCGATGTTCTCCGCCTCGAACCCGGCGCGCGAGAGGATCAGGATCGCGCCGAAGGAGCCGAGCGTCATCAGCATGTACGCGATGCCGTAGAAGAGCGCGGCGCCGTAGCCGGTGCCCGTCCCCGCGATGATGCCGAGCGCGAGGAAGCCCATGTGCGAGATGGTCGAGTAGGCGAGCATCCGCTTGAGGTTGGTTTGCGCGATCGCAACCACGTTGCCGACCAAAAGCGAGGCGACCGCGAGCACCACGAGCATCTGCTGCCACTCGCCGGTCATCCCCTCGAGGCCCTGCGCGAGGAGGCGCAGGATGAACCCCAGCGCCGCGAGCTTGGGCGCCGCGCCGATGTAGAGCGTGGTGGGCGTGGCCGCTCCGTGGTAGACGTCCGGGATCCACATGTGGAAGGGCGCCGCCCCCAGCTTGAACGCGATGCCCGCCACCACGAACACCAGGCCGAACACGCCGAGCAGCCCGTGCGCGTCGTTCGACTCGATCGCGTGCGCGACGCGCGTGAGATCGAGCGACCCGGTGGCCCCGTAGATCATCGAGAGCCCGTAGAGCAGCAGGCCCGAGGCGAGCGCGCCCAGCACGAAGTACTTCATCGCCGCCTCGGTGGCGCG
>JAICTR010000435.1 GCA_025936275.1 Burkholderiales bacterium | reverse complement strand
CTCGAGCCCCACGACCTTGAGGTCGAAATCGTAGAGCTTGCGCTGCGTGTACACGTGCAGGTCGAGGGAGGCGCCGGCGCCGTGCGGCGGCGTGTGCGCGAGCTCGAAGATCATCGTGAGCCAGTCCACCGTGTCGCCCGCGAGCGGCGCGGTCTTGCGGTCGTCGCCGCGCTCGAGCGTCACCGTATGGTTGAGCCAGTCGAACTCGAGTCCCTCGTCCTCGCGTCCGCCACGCCGCTCGAGGAAGCGCTCGGGGCGCAGGCCCGCCGAGGTGATCGTGCCCTCGCTCTCCTGGAAGATCTGGCCGTCGACGAAGAGGCGGAAGAGGCCCACCGCCTCGCCCTCGCCGGTGATGCGGTAGGTGTCGCCCTTGCGCCGCCAGCGATAGACCGCGTGCGCGTCGAGGGGGCCTGCGGTGAGGTGGTAGTCGATCGACAGGCGCTCGGGCAGGCTCTCCATGGGGAAGAGCTTCGGCTCGGGGGCGGGCGGGCGCGGCGGCATCCAGGGAATGATCGGCTCGGCGAGCGCGATGCGCTCGGGTGCCGGCGCGGGTGGTTCCGGTTCCGGCGCGGGCGGGGGGACGACGGGAAGATCATCGCCGCTCGCCTTGGCCGCGGTGAGGAGCGCCGGCATCGGGGCGGCCGCCGGCGCGGGCGCGCGCGCAGGCTTGCGCACGACCTGTTTCGCCGCATGGCGGCGTGCCTTCGGCCTGGGCGCGAGCGGCTTCGGTGCCTCCGGAGGCTTGACCGCTTGCGGCGGCGCGGGCGCGGGCGGGGGAGGCAGCAGTTCCGCGGAGAACGACTGCATCGCGACGCGCGCTTCCCGCGGCGGCGCGGGAAGCGAGACGAACAGCGCCGCGTGCAACGCCGCCGATGCGGCGAGGGCGGCCGCGAGGAAGCGGTAGCGCATGAAAGACGAGAAGGTGCGCGCCATGCGCCTCAGTGCGCCTCGAGCGCGACCAGCAGCTGCTCGATGCGCGGGCCCTTGGGATCGTCGAACACCACGCGCACCGGGAAGTTGAAGCGATCCTTGGCGAGCCACACCTGCGCCTTGCCTTCCTTCGCGCTCGCGGTGACGCGCTCGTAATGCATCGTGTCGAACCGGCCGGCGGGCGTCTCCAGGCTTTCCTCGCCCACGAAGCGGTAGGTGTAGACGTCCACCTTGCGCCCGTTCGACATCGGCATCGTGACGGTGGCGCCCGGGTGCAGGTTCATGAACTGGTACATCACGGAGATGCGGTCCTGCGTCGCATCCGGCAGCGGGACCTGCTTGTCGTTGTCGCCGTACTGCGTGTGCATCAGGCCATGCTTCCAGTCGAAGGTGGCGCGGATGGCGCCCTTGTCGCTGTGCGCGCGATGCTGTGTGAAGGAAAGCGGCTGCAGGCCCGCATCGGTGACGCGCCCGGAGCTTTGCAGGGTGAGCTGCTCGTCGAGGAAGAGCTTGAGCGGCCCTTCGGCGCGCGCGACGCTGCGGATCGCATAGGTGTCGCCGGTGCGCGAGTAGGTCTCGGAGACGTGGCCGATGGTGAGGCCGGTGACGACGAGCCGGTACTCGGCCGCGATGTCGGTCGGGAGCGAGGCGTGGGCCGCCGCCGAGGCGAGCAGCGAGGCGAGGAGGGCGATGAAGGCTTTCATTCGGCGTTGCGGGGCGAGACGATCCAGTCGTGGGAGGCGCCGGTGCCGCGCACTTGGACGACGTCCCGGCCGTTTGATTCGATGCGGTCCTCGACGAACCAGCGCACCGCCTGCGGATAGATGCGGTGCTCCACTTCGAGCACGCGGGCGGCGAGGCTTTCCTCGGTATCGCCGGCGAGCACCGGCACGGCGCCCTGCGCGACGATCGGCCCGCCGTCGAGCGCGGCGGTGACCATGTGCACCGTGGCGCCGTGCAGCTTCACGCCGGCTTCCAGCGCGCGCCGGTGCGTGCGCAGGCCCGGGAACGCGGGAAGGAGCGACGGATGGATGTTCACCATCCGCCCCGCGAAGCGCCCGATGAAGGCCTCGCCGAGGATGCGCATGAAGCCGGCGAGGAGCAGCAGGTCGGGCCGCAAGCGCTCGATTTCAAGCGCGAGGCGCTCATCGAACGCATCGCGCGTCGCGAATTCGCGGTGGTCCACGACGCGAGTCGCGAGCCCGCGCTCGACCGCCCACGGCAGCGCCGGCGCATCGGGCCGGTTGGCGATCACGGCCTTCACCTCGAGCCCGGTGCGCGCCTCGACGATCGCGCGCATGTTGCTGCCGCGGCCGGAGACGAGGATGACCGCCGATTTCACCGGCGACGGTCAGGCGAAGACCGTCGCGGGGGCGCCCGCCGCGCGCTCGGCGATGGCCCCGATCTCGAATGCCTCCACGCCGCTCGCGGCGAACGCCTCGATCGCGGCCTGGGCCTCGCCGCGCGCCACGATCGCCACCATGCCGATGCCGCAGTTGAAGGTGCGCAGCATCTCGGCCTCGCCGATCGCGCCGACGCGGGCCAGCCACTTGAAGACCGCGGGACGCGGCCAGCGGCTCGCGTCCAGGCGCGCGCAGGTTCCCTTGGGGAGCACGCGCGGGATGTTCTCGGTGAGTCCGCCGCCGGTGATGTGCG
>JAICTR010000081.1 GCA_025936275.1 Burkholderiales bacterium | reverse complement strand
GATGCGCCCCGCCGTATCGCCCAGCGCGATCCTCACGTCGCGCGCCGCGTTCTCCATCGCGATCGCCGCGTCGCCCATGGCGGTGCTCTCGCGCGCGTGGGCCGCCTCGGCGGTGCGCGCGTCGCGCGCCAGCTCCACGAGCTGGTTGGTGGAGAGCGATTGGCCGAAGAAGACGCGCGCCAGGTCCGCGAGGTGGTGCGCCTCGTCGAAGATCACCGTGTTCGCCTCGGGCAGGAGGTCCGCCGCGCCCTCGTCCCTCAGCGCCACGTCGGCGAAGAAGAGATGGTGGTTCACCACCACCACGTCGGCCTCGGCGGCGCGCTTGCGCGCCTTCATCACGAAGCAGTCCTGGTAGTGGCGGCACGCGGAGCCCAGGCAGTTCTCGCGCGTGGAGGTCGCCTGCGCCCACGCACCCGAGCCCTCCGGCACCTCCGGGCATTCGCCGCGGTCGCCGCTCATGGTGCGCGCGGCGAAGCTCGCGATCTTGGCGAGGTGCGAGACCTCCTCGCGCACCGCGAAGCGGCCTTCGGCCCGCGCGGCCTCGAGGTGGTGCAGGCAGACGTAGTTGGCGCGGCCCTTGAGGAGCGCCACGTCCGCGCGCACGCCGAGCGCATCGCGCACGCGCGGCAGGTCGCGATGGAAGAGCTGGTCCTGCAGCGTCTTGGTGCCGGTGGAGACGATCACGCGCCCGCCGGCGAGGAGCGCGGGGACGAGATAGGCGAAGGTCTTGCCCGTGCCGGTGCCCGCTTCGGCGACGAGCATGGCGCGCGCCTCGATCGCCTCGAGCACCGCGCGCGCGAACTCCACCTGCTCCGCTCGCTCGCGATAGCCGGGCACGGCGCGCGCGAGCGGCCCGGAGGCGGCGAAGATCGGCCCGAGGTCCGGCGTGCTCACGAGCGGCCGAACACGATGCGCTCCTCGCCCAGGAGGCGGATCACCAGCGCGAGCGCAAGCGCCGCGATCGCGGCCGCGACCGCCGCGGGCACCAGCCAGTCGACGAAGCCGAACGCATCGCCGCGCACGATGCGCGAGAGCACCGCCTGCTGCCCGAGCACCGGCACGACGAGCTGCCAGTGCGCATCCTTGAGGCCCGAGAAAAGCACCACGATCGGGACGAAGGAGACGGCCGTCGCGAGGTAGCTCACGTAGGTCTGCGCCTCGCGATACGAGCGCCCGTAGGTGCAGATCAGCATCTGCAGCGCCGCGGTCATCGCGGCGAACGGCAGCACCATCGCGAAGAAGCCGGCAAGCTCCGGCACGCCGAAGGTCATGAGCGCGGCGAGCTTCCTCTGCGCATAGAGCGCCGCGGCGGCGGCGAACCCGGCCAGCGTGAGGAACGCCACGCCGCTCGCGAAGCTCCACGCGGCGAGCCACTTGCCGAGCACGATCTCGCGCACCGGGACGGGATTCGCGAGCAGCGGCTCGAGCGAGCCGCGCTCGCGCTCCCCGGCGGTGGAATCGATGGCGATGGTCATCCCGCCCAGCAGCGGCGAGAGCAGCGCGAACATCGGGATGAGGAAGAGCAGGAAGGCGCCCTTCTGGCGCGGCGTCGCGGTGCTCACGCGCTCCACCTTCACCGGATCGGAGAGGTCCGGGCTCACGCCGCGCGCCATCATGCGCAGCATCCCCGTCTCGCGGTTGAACGCTTCCAGCAGGCGCTCGGCCTGGCGCGTCGCGGGACCCGCATCGGCGCGCGAATCGTCGTAGACGATCTCGAGGCGCGCGCCGTCGCCGGAGAGCCAGCGCTCCTGGAAGTCGTCCGGCACCACGATCACCGCGTCCAGCCGCCCCTCGCGGATGCGTTTCTCGTAGTCCGCGGGCGCCTTGTCGATGCGCACGTCGTTCCTCTCGAGGAAATTCACCAGCGCCGGTGCGTGCTCGGCGCCGCGGATGCGCACCTCGAGCGAGGCGGCCTTCGCCTCGAGCCCCGAGATGAAATGCGCCACCAGCACCAGCGTCACGGGGCCGGTGAGGATCGAGGCGACCAGCACCATCATCGCCGTGCGCCGGTCGCGCAGCGCATCGCGCAGCTCCTTCGCGTACACGGTGAGGAACGCGGGAAGCCTTCTCATGGCGCGAGCGCCTCGCCGGCGAGGTGCACGAACGCATCCTCGAGGTTCGCGCAGCCGCTCTGCGCGAGCAGCGCCTGCGCGGTGCCGTGCGCCGCGACCGCACCGTGGGCGACGATCACGATCTCGTCGCAAAGGGCGGAGACTTCCTGCATCACGTGGCTCGAGAAGAGCACGCACTTGCCCTGCGCGCGCAGGTTGCGGATCACCTCGCGCAGGTTGCGCGTGGTCATCACGTCGAGGCCGTTGGAAGGCTCGTCGAGGATCACGTTGGGCGGGTCGTGCACCAGGGCGCGCGCGATGGCGACCTTCATGCGCTCGCCTTGCGAGAAGCCGTCGGTGCGCCGGTCGAGGAGCGGGCGCATCTCCAGGAGATCGGCGAGGCGCGCGATGGAGGCCTCGACCGCCCCCGGCTCCATGCCGCGCAACGCGCCGTAGTAGGCGATGTTTTCGCGCGCGGTGAGGCGCGCGTAGAGCCCGCGCGCATCGGAAAGCATCCCGATCCGCGCGCGCACGGCGAGCGGCTCGCGCACCGCGTCGCGCCCATCGACCCGGGCATGGCCGCCGCTCGGCGCGACGAGCGTCGCGATCATGCGCAGCGTCGTGGTCTTGCCGGCGCCATTGGGCCCGAGGAGCGCGGTGATGCGTCCATCGGGCGCCTCGAACGACACGTCGCGCACCGCGTGGACGGCGCCGAAGCGCTTGGCGAGCGCCTGTGCCGCGATCACGAGTCGCTCCCCAGCGGCAGCACGTAGAGGGGGCGCGGGATGCGCTCGAGGCACTTGCCGTCGAGCCCCTTCGCGGTGCCCTCGCGGATGAAGCGCTCGATGAGGCGCGGCGCGCAGCCGTGCAGGCTCACCCCGTGCCCGAGGTGCGGCGCGATGAAATGGCGCGCGTTGGGAAGCGTCTTCACGACCTCGCGGGCGTGGCGCGGCGGTGTCGCGGGATCGATGCCGCCGGAGAGCACCAGCGCGGGGACGTTCGATCTCACCGGCGTGTAGTAGTCGTCGGGCACGTGACCGCGCGGCCAGAGGCGGCAGGCGCGCACGAAGTCGTCCACCAGCGCGCGCCCGAAGAACGCTCCCTGCGCCGCCTCCAGGTCCTTCGCCGTGATGAGCGGGATATCCTCGGAGCACACCACCGCGAGGTGCATGCCGAGCGAGAGGTTCTCGGAGACGTCGTCGGCGAACTCCAGGTTCTGCGCGAGGAGCGGGTTGAAGTCGCCGTTCGCGGCGGAGGCGATGCCGTAGGGCAGCAGGCTCGCGAGCTCGGCCACGTAGAGCGGGCGGAAGAGGCCCGAGAGAAACACGTTCTCGTTCACCTCGACGGTGTCGCGCTCGCCGGTGCGCGGATCCTCGATCGCCGCGCGGATCGGGCGGCGCGCGAGGCGTGCGCGCATCGATTCGATGGTGCCCTCGAGGTCGGGATACGTGAGGCGGCAGAGCGGCTGCGCCGCGCAGTCCCGCACCAGCTTGCCGAGCGCCGCCTCGCCGTCGGCGACGAAGGAAAGCGGCAGCTTCATCGTCGCGGGCGCGACGCCGTCGAGCACCATCGCGCGCACGTGCTCGCCGTGGCGGCGCAGGTACTCGAGCTCCACGCGGGTGCCGTAGGACCCGCCCCAAAGGTTCACCTGGTCGTACCCGAGCGCGCGACGCACGTCATCGATGTCCTCCACCGCGATCGAGGTGAGGTATTGCCGCGGATCGGCGTCGAGCGTGGCGAGGCATTTGCGCACCAGGTCTTCGGGGAGCGCGTCCTCGAAGAGCGACTGCAGCGGCTGGTCCTCGTCCTCGCTGCAGTCGAGCGGATGCGAGTTGCCGGTGCCGCGCTGGTCGATGAACACCAGGTCGCGCGAATCGTTGAGGCGCGAGAAGAGCGGCATCACCTCCGCGGCGAGCGCCACCGCGCCCTGCCCCGGGCCGCCCGCGAAGACGAAGATCGGGTCGGGATCGTGGTTCCTGATGCGCGCCGGCACCACCGCGACGTTGATGCCGATGCGCCGCCCCTTCTTCGCCGCGCGGTTTTCCCACACTTCGTAGGTGCCGCATTGCGCCTGCGATTCGACGCCGGCGAGGCGGCAAGGCACGAGCGCCAGGGTGCGGCGCGGCGCTTCGGCGGCGGGATTGCAGGCGGCGAGCGCGAGGCACGCGGCCGCGCAGTACAGGAGGCGCTTCATCGAGTTGGCAAGGTGCGCCGCGAAGTATAGCGGTTCGAGGCTAACATCCGGCGATGGCGAACCCGACTTTCCCGCGCCGGGACCCGGCCGATCCGGACTTCTGGGACCTGCGCTACGCGGCGCGCTTCGCGCCGTGGGATGCGGGCCGCGTTCCCGCCAAGCTGCGCGCGCTGGCCGCGGCGGGAGACGCGCCGCGCAACGTGCTCGTCCCCGGGTGCGGCAGCGCGCGCGACGTGGCGTACCTCGCCGAGCAGGGATGGAACGTGCTGGGGCTCGACTTCAGCGCCGCGGCGCTGGAAGCGGCGCGCGCCGTGGTGGGCGCCCACGCCGCGCGACTTCGCGAGGGCGATGTCTTCGCGCCGATCGCGGAAGCGCCCTTCGCGCTGGTGTACGAGCGCGCGTTTCTCTGCGCATTGCCACGGCGGCTGTGGGGCGCGTGGGCGGCCCGCATGGCGGAGCTGGTCGAGCCCGGCGGCCGCCTCGCGGGCTTCTTCCATTTCGACACGAACGATCGCGGACCTCCCTTCGGCCTTGCCTCGCAGGCGGAGCTCGATGCGCTCCTCGCCCCTTCCTTCGAACGCATCGAGGACGAGGCGGTGCACGACTCGATCCCGGTCTTCGCCGGAAAGGAGCGCTGGCAGGTGTGGCGAAGAACGGTATGACCCTCACTCCGACCCTCTCCCAGGGGAGGGGGAGAGTCGATCAGCCGAAAAGCAGCGACTGCGGATAGGCGTTGCCGTGCTGCTCGTCGACGTGGATCGCGCTCGCCGGGTGCGCCTTCGCGGCCTCGGCGGCGCGCTTCGCGGCGGCGACCACCTCCGGGCGCCGCTCGAAGACGCCGGGCAGCACCGGCACGATGCCGACGATGAGCTTCGGCAGCGGCCGCACGCTCTCGCGTCCGTCGCGGAAGCGCACCACGAAGTAGCCGCGCTCGTACGCCTCGGCGGGGACGTGCTCGCGCACCAGCGCGGGGAAACCCTCGAGCAGGCGCTCGGCGCGCGCGCGCCAATCCTCGCTTTGCGCGAGCACCACGAAGCGCCCGCCCGCCACGTGCCC
This sequence comes from Burkholderiales bacterium, assembly GCA_025936275.1. Classification (GTDB taxonomy): domain Bacteria; phylum Pseudomonadota; class Gammaproteobacteria; order Burkholderiales; family Usitatibacteraceae; genus Usitatibacter. Next base: position 4,318 of record JAICTR010000081.1, on the reverse strand, counting down.
CGCGAAATCGATGCCCGGCTCGCACGCTTCCTCGAGCAGGCGCGCGGTCGCGTGGATCAGCGTGTCGCCCTTCGCGAAGCCCGCGGTGTCGTTCAAGCCGCGCATCTGGTCCACCTCGACGAACCACGCGGTGAACGGCACGTGGCGCGCGAGCAGGCGCTCGAGGTGCTCGTTGATCGGCACCTGGCCGGGCAGCAGCGTGAGCGGATTGGTATAGCGCGCGGCGAGCACGCGCGAGCTCTGCAGCGAGCGCATCACGTCGCGGCTCGCGCCCATGCCGAGGTAGCGCCCGCCGGAGACGATCACGAAGCCGTCGGCGAAGCGGCGCGCGTCCGACTCGACGAGGATCGCGGTGAGCGCGGCGAGGTCGAGGCTCGCCTCGACGCGGATCGGCGCCCGGTCCGCGAACTCGATCGCGGGGCGGCGCGCGAGCGCCTCGCGCTCCGGGCTCGCGGCGGCGAGGTCCAGCCACTCGCGCGAGACCAGCCCTTCCACGCCGTGCGCGCCCGCGATCGGGATCGAGGCAAGCCCCGGCGACGCGGCGAAGCGATCGAGGAGCGCGCCGAGCGTGGCGTCGGACGCTGCCGCCTCCACCGCGCGGATGAAGTCGTGCGCGTGCGGCTCGGTTCCCGCGCGCAGCCTGGGCGTCGGCACCACCGGCACGCGCGCGTCCTCGTTCGCGATCCTAGCCTCGTCGGTGAGGTTCGCCGCGGGCGTCTCGGCCGGGCGCCCGATGAACCAGCCTTGCCCGCATGCGATGCCGATGTCCTTCACCATCTTGAAGTCCGCCGCGTTCTCGATGCCCTCGGCGATCACGAGCGAGCCGCAGTTCTCGGCGATGTGCTGGATCGCGCGCAGGAACTGCGCCTTCACCGGGTCGTCGGAAAGGCCGGTGACGAAATGCTTGTCCGCCTTCACGTACTCGGGGCGCAGCTCCGACCACAGGCGCAGGCTCGAGAAGCCCTCGCCCAGGTCGTCGATCGCGATGCGGAAGCCGAGCGAGCGGTAGAGCATCAGCGACTCGTGCACCTGCGCGAAATCGGCGGTCGGATAATCCTCGGTGAGCTCGATCACCACGCGCTCGGCGGCGAGCCCGACGCTCGCCATGTAGCGCGCGGCGCGCTCCTGGTCGTGGCGGCGCTGCACGATGAGCCGCGGCGAGACGTTGAGGAAGAGGCTGCCCTCGAGGCGGCTCGCGGCGAACGCGGTGAGCATCTGCTGGATGCAGAGGACGTTCAGCTCGACCGCGAGGCCCTCTTGCGCCGCGGCGGCGAAGAGCTCGGCCGGAGTCTGCAGGAGCGAGCCGCGCGGCCCGCGCACCAGCGCCTCGTAGCCGGTGATGCGTCCCTCGCGAAAGCTGAAGATCGGCTGGAAGACGGTCGCGAGGGCACGCTCCTCCATCACGCGGTGCAGCTGCCGCGAGGCGTCCTGCCGATGTTGCGCCTGCGCGTTCACGGTTCTCGCATCCCCCGGCGAATTCGCCTGTGGGCCGGTTGCGGATGGGATTCGCGCGCCAGCGCACGGTTCCCGATGCGACCGATTATAGGATCGGCGAGCGCCCCTCCCGCGCGCGAAATCCGTTGTCGCCGAATGGCGAATTCGCGGCCGCAAACGACGAGCCCCGGCGGACCGGGGCTCGTTCGGGGATGCGCGGCGCCGTTACTCGCCGTAGAGCTTCTGTTTCAGCTCGCGGCGCTCCTGCGCCTCGATGGTGAGCGTGGCGGTGGGTCGCGCGAGGAGGCGCTGGATGCCGATCGGCTCGCCGGTCTCCTCGCAGAAGCCGTAGCTGCCGTCGTCGATGCGCGCGAGGGCCGCGTCGATCTTCTTGAGGAGCTTCCTCTCGCGATCGCGGGTGCGAAGCTCCAGCGCGTGCTCCTCCTCGAGCGTCGCCCGATCGGCGGGATCCGGCGCGAACGAAAGCTCGCGCAGGTGCTCGGTGGTCGCGCCCGCGTTCTCCCGCAGCTGGCGTTGCAGCTCCAGCAGCCGCTCGCGGAAGAAGTTGAGCTGCGCGGCGTTCATGTATTCCGACTTCGGCATCTTGACGATTTCCGCCTCGGTCAGTTTCTTCGCTTTCGCCATTGTTCCTCTCAGCTGGGCCTGCGCGGGCCTTGGGTTGCGCCTTCGTAACGCCCTTTCGCGATCATCGGGGCGGGCCCGGGTCCGGGCCATCGAAAGCCCGATAGTTTAGCCCACCGCGGGCCTTCCGATCAAACGCGTCAGTCCATGGGACAGTGGGCCGCATGATTCATTCCGGCCCTGGAAACATCGGGGCGCATGTTGGAAAAACAAGGAGTTGGCGCACGAGGGCCGGCGCCGGCGGGATGCGGCAGAAGGCCGCTGTGGGAAGGGAGCGCGCGGCCGCGTCGGTGCGCGCTGCGGGAGAACGTGGGCCGCGTCCGATTATGCGGGCGCGGCCGCTGCAACGGGTCGTCGGAGGGCCGATCCTGCGATCAGTGCGTGCCGCCCGGCATCCTGGGGATGGGCGGCGTGATCGAGCTGCGCGCGCGCTCGTAGGCCTCCGCGCTCATCACCGAGACCTCGCCCGAGTGCTCCTTGCGCGCGATGTTGCTGCCGGTGATGTAGACGCGCTCGGCGCGCGGCGCGCCGTCGGTGTCGGCCTGCAGCGCGCAGCCCTGGATGCCCGCGCACGCGGCTGCGGAGCAAAGCAGCATCGTGATTTTCTTCATGGATTCCTCCCGGATCGAGGCCGCCATGATAGGCGGAAAAGCCGCTCACGAGTAGCGCCGCGCGTCCTCGATCACCTTGCCGTCGTTGGGAAGCGATCCCGCGGGACGCCATGCGATCGCGCCGCGCAGCTTCATCACCTCGCGCAGCGTCGCCTCGAGCGAGCGCACGAGATCGCTGCCGGCGCCCTCGCCTTCGACGTGCAGCGTCATGCGATCCTCGCCCGCCTCGTTCTCCACCACCAGGCGCCCGCGCGCAAGGCCGTGGCGGCGCAGCACCTCCGCCACCTGCTGGGGATGCACGAACATGCCGCGCACCTTGGTCGCCTGGTCGGCGCGCCCCATCCAGCCGCGGATGCGCGCATTGGTGCGGCCGCAGGGGCTCGCGCCGGGAAGGATCGCCGAAAGGTCGCCGGTCGCGAAACGCACCAGCGGGTAATCGGCGTTGAAGCCGGTCACGACCACCTCGCCCACCTCCCCGTCGGGGACCGGCTCGCCGGTGCCGGGCCGCACGATCTCGACGATCATGTCCTCGTTCACGACGAGCCCCTCGCGCGCCGGCGTCTCGTAGGCCACCATGCCGAGGTCCGCGGTGCCGTACGCCTGGAACGCCTCGATGCCGCGATCGGCGAGGAACGCGCGCACCGGCGGCAGGAACGCCTCGCCCGAGACGAGCGCGCGCCGCATCGAGCGTGCGGGAAGGCCCAGCTCGTCGCACTTCTCGAGGATGAGCTTGAGAAACGACGGCGTGCCCACGTATCCCGAAGGCGCGAGCCGCGCGATCGCGAGCGCCTGCATCTCGGTCTGCCCGACGCCGCCCGGGATCACCGCGCAGCCGAGGTGGTGCAGTCCCGACTCCATCATGCTGCCCGCCGGCGTGAGGTGGTACGAAAAGCAGTTGAGCGCCACGTCGCCGCGCCGGAAGCCGGCGCCGAAGAGCGGGCGCGCCGCGTGCCAGTAGTCGGCGCCGCGCCCTTCGGGATCGAAGATCGGCCCCGGCGACATGAAGATGCGCGAGAGCGCCGCCGGCGGCGTCGCGTTGAGGCCGCCGAAGGGCGGCGTCGCCTCCTGCAGCGCGACGAGCTCCGACTTGCGCGTGACCGGGAGCCGCGCGAGCGCCTCGCGCGAGCCGATGTCGCGCGGCTCGATCGCGGCGAGCGCATGGCCGTAATGCGCGCTCCTCGCCTTCGCGTGCGCGAGCTGCGCGGGAAGGCGCGCGAAGAGATCCCGCTCGCGCTCGCCCGGGTCGCGCGTTTCCAGCGCGTCGTAGAACCCCGCCACCGCGGCTACGCCAGCCAGCGCTTGCGCCGGCGGTAATGCTTCACGTCGCGGAAGCTGCGCCGCCCGCCGCTCGAGATGCCGAGGTAGAACTCCTTCACGTCCTCGTTGCCCGAGAGCGACTCGGCACTGCCCTCCATCACCACGCGGCCGTTCTCCAGGATGTAGCCGTAATCGGCGAAGCGCAGCGCCACCATCGTGTTCTGCTCGGCCAGGAGGAAGCTCACGCGCTCCTGCTTGTTCAGGTTGCCCACGATCTCGAAGATCTCCTCCACGATCTGCGGGGCGAGCCCCATCGACGGCTCGTCGAGGAGGATCATGCGCGGCCGCGCCATCAGCGCGCGCCCGATCGCGGT
>JAICTR010000446.1 GCA_025936275.1 Burkholderiales bacterium | reverse complement strand
TGGTAACCGGTCACCACGCGCGCGGGAATCCCGGCCGCGCGCATGAGCAGCGCGAAGCTTCCCGCGTAGTGCTCGCAGAATCCGCGCTTGGTGTTGAAGAGGAAGTCATCGTAGGGGGCGTCGGGGTCCAGCGGCGGCGGGTCGAGCGTGTAGGTGAACTCGCGGTTGTAGAGCTGCACCGCGCGCCGCACGATCTCGCGAGGGTCGTGCGATTCGGCGGCCCATTGCCGCCCCAGCGCCACGGTTCGCGGGTTGCGCGCCGGATCGAAGCGCAATGCCTCCTGCAGGACGCGCGGGTCCTCGTCGGCCCCGTACCGGTAGTCGAGCCATGACGCCATCTCGTAGCGGCGCGGCTCGGAAAGGGGCTTTCGCGAGTGAAGCTGCAAGTCGCGGGTAAGGAATCCTTCGGGCGGCGCGCCCTGCGGCACATCCAGCGCGAAGAGCGCGTTGCGCTCGTTGGGTTGCACCAGCACCTCGTAGCGCACTTCGCGCGCCGCGCGACCGTAGTGCGCGGAGCGCGGGCGCGCGGGGGCGGGAAGCGAGCGCCATGTGGTGCCGTCGAAGCGCGTGAGCACGGGGCCGCGCCAGTACATCGCGGCATACGGCGGCCGGTCGCCCTCGAAGCGCACCCGGAACGCGACCGCGTCCGACTTGATGAGGTCCGAGATCTTGCCCGGCGACATGGTGTCGCTCAGGCCGGTGCGCCCGGCGCGTGTGTCCTGCGGCAGCGCCCAGAGCGGGCCCGGCACGCGCGGGAAGAGCAGGAAGAACGCCGCCATGAGCGGCAGCGCCTGCACGAGCAGCGCCGCGGCGGGCTTCAGGCGTTCGGCGATCGTCGCGGCCCGGCCGCGCCGGTTGAAGCCGATCAGCGTGCCGGTGAAGAGCCACACGCAGGCGAGGAGGTAGAGCCCGAGCGGGATCGACTGCGAGAAAAGGAAGTTGGTGAGTACGAGGAAGAAGCCGAGGTAGATCGCGAGCGCCACCTCGCGCTGCGTGCGCATCTCGAGGAGCTTCAGCGCCGCCATCACGACGAGCAGCGTCACGCCGCCCTCGCGCCCGGTGATGCGCCCGTACTGAAGGAAGGTGCCGAGCGTCGCAGCGACCGTGATCGCGGCGACCACGATGCGCGGCGGAAAGCGGATCGCCGACCACGAGATCCACGCGCGCCATCCGACCACGACCACGAAGAAGAGACCCACCCAATAGGGCAGGCGCAGCAGGTGTGGCGCGACCACGAAGAGCATCGCAGCGAGGAGCCACAGGACGTTGCTCATGTCCAGGTGCGGGGAGTAGGGCCGCGCGCTCATCGTGGAAGCTCGAAGAGGGCGAGCGCCTCGAGGCAGCGCGCGCGGTGCGCCTCGCCGCGGTCGGCGGCGATGCGCGCGCCCGGCAGGCACAGGCCGTAGGCTTGCCCGTAGCCGTCGGCCTGAAGCACCCAATGCGCGAGGATCGAGAGCCGCGACTCGGCGTCGGGCGCGCGAGCGTCGTCCCAGTCGATCCAGAGCTCGCTCGAGGCCATGGCGCTGAAGTCCTTGGTGAGGAGCTCCTGCTCGCGCGCGAGCGCCTTCCAGGCGATCTGCCGCGGCGGATCTCCGGGGCGATAGGCGCGCAGCATGTTGAACTCTTCCTCGCCGGGCACGGGGATCCCTTCCTCGTTCGCGTCGGCTCCGGCGTTGGGCGGCGAGCCCGCGGTGGGATCGGGGCGCGGGTACACCACGATCGAGAGGTCGAACTCCACGTACGACCACGCATGGAAGAGGCCGATCGGATAGCGCGTGAACACCTCGAGGCGCCCGCACGTGACGCGCCCGCGATGGCGCGCCTGCACGGGGATCGCGAGCGTCGCGGGCTCCGTGGCCGCGATGTCGCCGTGCACCGGCTCCTCGCCGCGGCGCGCGAGCCCGATCGCGAAGCGCGTGAGCGAAGGCGACTCGATCGTCACCGCGAAGGCCGCCGTGTCGCCGGCGAAGACCGGCTCGCAGCGCCCGGGGCGCAACCTCAGGTGCGCGAGGTTGCGCCAGGTGTGCAGCAGCCCCACGCCCGCCATGCCGCCCAACAGGAACGTGAGCAGGAAGCCGAGCGACAGGTTGTAGTTGATCGAGGCGAGCAGCAGGAGCAGCAGCATCAGCGCGAACGCGTAGCCCTGGCGGGTCGGCAGGATGAAGATGCGCCGCTGCACGAGCGTGACCGGCGGCGTCTCCGGCGCCGCGACGCGGAAGATCCAGTCGGAGACCGATTGGCGGAAATTGGCGAGCAACGGCGCCCCGCGGCGGCCCGCGTCAGGGAATCGGGACGGCGCCCACCAGCTCGCGCGAGGGATCGAAGCCGCTCTTCACCGCGTCGGCGTTGCCGTGCAGGCGGTGCCCGACGACCGCGGGAAGCGTCGCCTGCACGTCCTCGGGCAGCACCTGGT
>JAICTR010000296.1 GCA_025936275.1 Burkholderiales bacterium | reverse complement strand
CGAGCATGCTCGGCAAGGACTTCGCGGGCGAGCTCTTCGGGCCCGGCCAGCCGCTCGATGCCGCGCGCTATTACCTGATCCTTCCCGATGCGCTCGGCACGGGGCAATCGACGCGGCCTTCCTCGAGCGGGCTGCGCGCGATGTTCCCGCGGTACGACTACGACGACATGGTGCTCGCGCAGCATCGGCTGCTCACCGAAGGCCTCGGCGTGAAGCACCTGCGGCTGATCATCGGCAACTCGATGGGCGGCATGCAGGCGTGGATGTGGGCCGAGCGCTGGCCGGCTTACATGGACGCCATCGTGCCGATGGCCTGCCTTCCCGCCGCGATGTCGGGGCGCAACTGGATGCTGCGGCGGATGTTCACGCGCTCGATCCGCAACGACCCCGACTGGAACGGCGGCGACTACACGGCGCAGCCGCCGCGCATGCCCGAGCACCTCGCGTACTTCCAGCTCGCCACCAGCGGCGGCAACCAGTCGCTGTACCGCCAGGCGCCGGAGGCGCGCGCGGGCGACGCGCTCATCGCGAAGCGCCTCGCGCAGCCCTTCAAGGGCGACGCGAACGACGTCCTCTTCCAGTGGGAATCATCGTTCGACTACGATGCGTCGCCGGGCCTCGAGCGCATCGAGGCGGCGGTGCTGGCGATCAACGCCACCGACGACGAGAGGAACCCGCCGGAGCTGGGCGTGATGGAGCGCGAGATGAAGCGCGTGAAGAACGGCCGCTATTTCCTCGTGCCCGGCGGCCCGCAGACGCGCGGCCACGGCACCACCGGCATCGCGAGGCTCTACAAGGCGGAGCTCGCCGAGCTGCTCGAGAAGGCGCCGCGGCGGCCGTGACGCGGCGCGCGGAGGGTGCCGCGGCCGGCTAGCGGACCAGCACCATCCAGCCGATGCCGAACCTGTCCCGCACCATGCCGAAGCAAGGCGAGAAGAAGGTCTTCTGCAGCGGGCTTCGCACCTCGCCGCCCTCGGAGGCGAGCCCATCGAACAGGCGGCGCGCGTCGGCCTCGCCGTCGGCGGTGATCGCGAGCGAGAAGCTCGCGAAGCTCGCCTCGCCCTCGACGTGGCCATCGGAAGCGTTGATGCGCGTCTCGCCGACGATGAAGCTGGAATGCATGATCTTGCTCGCCCCGCCCGGGGGAAGCATCTGCTGCGGCACGGGATTCGGGCTGTCGCTGTAGCGCATGCACATGTCCACCTTCGCCCCGAGCGCGCGGGTGTAGAAGGCGAGGGCCTCTTCGGTGCGTCCCTCGAGGAACAGATACGGTTCGACTTTCATGGTCGCCTCCAGGGGGTCCGCCGTCAGGTGTTCTTCGCCGCGAGGTCGCGCACGCGCTCTTCCTGCTCGCGCAGCTCCGGCGTGAACTCGGCGCCGAAGTCCTCGGCCTCGAAGACCTGGCGCAGCTCCACCTCGCACTCCTGCCCCGGATGCGGGCTCGGGCAGCGCGCGAGCCAGGCGAGCGCCTCCTCGCGCGACTTCACCTTCCAGATCCAGAAGCCGGCCACGAGCTCCTTGGTCTCGGGAAACGGGCCGTCCACGACGCTGCGCTTGCCGTCCTTGGTGAACTTCATGCGTGCGCCCTTCGCGCTCGGGTGCAGCCCCTCGCCCGCCTGCATCACGCCCGCCTTCACCAGCTCCTCGTTGAAGCGGCCCATGTCCGCGAGCAGCTTCGCGTCGGGCATCGCGCCGGCTTCCGATTGCTTCGTCGCCTTCACCATCACCATGAATCGCATGATCTCGCCTCCTATGAATTGAAGATGCGGCCGCCCGATTTGCTCGATGCCTTGTACGCCACGCCCCCGACCTCGAGATCGCGGCAGGGCCGCACCTCGACCGTGCCGAGCGGCGCGCTGGGAATGCGCGCGGCGACCTGGATCGCCTCGTTCAGGTCGCGCGCCTCGATCACGTAGAAGCCCGCGACCATCTCCTTGGTCTCGGTGAAGGGGCCATCGGTGAGCGAGGGCTTGCCGTTGCGCACGCGGATCGCGGTGGTCGACGCCGCGGGCTGCAACGCCTCGGCCTCGACGAAATGGCCGCTCGCGACGAGCTCCTCGTTGAAGCGCAGGTGGCGCGCGTTGAGCGCGTCCATCTCCTTCTGCGGCATCGCGGCGAGCTCGCGTTCGTCCAGGTAGATCAGGCACAGGTAGCGCATGGGCTGCTCCGGCGCGCGAAGGGCGCCTTCGAAGGGGAGTCGAACGGCAGATCGGGATTTCGACAGGGTGAAATGGGAACAGTCCCCTTTTTCGAAAAAGGGCGAAAAAGGGGACTGTCCCCATTTCACGATTCGGCGAGCCTCTTTTCCAGGAACCGCCGCTCCGGACCCTGGCCGGTGAGCGCCAGCGCCTTGCGATAGGAAGCGCGTGCCTCCTCGCTTCGCCCCAGGCGCCGGCAGAGGTCGGCGCGCGCGGCGTGCGCGAGGTGGTAATCGGCCAGCTCGCCGCGCTCGAGGATCGCGTCGATCCGCGCGATGCCGGCTTCGGGCCCGTCGCGCATCGCGATCGCCACCGCCTGGTTGAGCTCCACCACGGGCGAGGGCGAAAGCTCGAGCAGCACGCCATAGAGTCCCGCGATCTGCGCCCAGTCGGTCGACGCCGCATCGGGCGCCTCGGCGTGCACGGCGGCGATCGCTGCCTGGATCGCATAAGGGCCGAAACGCCCGGAGGCAAGCGATGCCTCGACGAGCCGCGCGGCATCGGCGATCTGCGCACGGTTCCAGCTCGAGCGGTCCTGGTCCTCGAGGGGCACGAGCTCGCCTTGGGGCGTGGTGCGCGAGGCGCGGCGCGCGTCGTGCAGCAGCATGAGGGCGAGGAGCCCCACGGCTTCCGGCTCCGGCAGCAGCTCGACCAGGAGCTTTCCCAGGCGGATCGCCTCGCCCGACAAATCGTGCCGCGTGAGCGCATCACCCGAGGAGGCGAGGTAGCCCTCGTTGAACACGAGATAGATCACGCGCAGCACGCTCTCCAGGCGCGCGCCGAGCTCGCCGCGCCCCGGGACCTCGTACGGGATGCGCGCGTCGCGGATCTTCGCCTTGGCGCGGACGATGCGCTGCGCGACGGTGGGCGCCGGCGCCAGGTGCGCGCGCGCGATCTCCTCGGTGGTGAGCCCGCAGACCTCGCGCAGCGTGAGCGCGACCTGCGCCTCGGGCGCGAGCGCGGGGTGGCAGCAGGTGAAGATGAGGCGCAGGCGATCGTCCTCGACGCCTTCCGCATCGTCCACGCCGGCGGCGGGATCGGCGATCGCCTCGGCGTGCTCGTCCTCGAGCGCCACCTCGTGCTTCGAGCGGCGCCGCAGCCGGTCGATCGCCTTGAAGCGACCGGTCGTCACCAGCCACGCGCGCGGATTCTCGGGCACGCCATCGCGCGGCCATTGCTCGACCGCGGCGACGAACGCCTCGTGCAGCGCCTCTTCGGCCACGTCGAAGTCGCCGAGCTGGCGGATCAGCGTCGCGAGCACGCGCCGCGATTCGGCGCGGTAGATCGAGTCGACGGCTTCGGCGACGGAAAGGGGCGCGGCGGCGGAGGGCATGCGCCCATTTTCACCGAAACCCCGTCACCCCGATGTCGAGAGGCTGCTCGTCACCTTGCCCTGGCCGGCGAGGCCCTCGGCCACGCGCTTCGCATGGTCGGCCTGCGCGGAGTCCTTCGCCTTGCCGTCGAGCGTCACGGTGCCGTCGTCGACGCGCACCTCGATGTTGGCGCCCTGCATCGCGGGATCGCGCACCAGCGCCGCGACCACCTCGTTGAGCAGCCGGCCGTCGACGGACGCGTTGCCTTCGGCGCCGCTGCCGTGGGTGCTGCCGACGATGCGCTTTTGCGGCGTCGCAACACCGACGGTTTCGGAGAATCGCGAGGACTTTCCGTTGGCGGACGAGGAGGCCGAGGCGTGGGCGCTGGATGCGTCGGCGAATGCGGGAAGCGCGGCCGCGGCGAGGCCGGCGGCGGCGAGGATCGAGGCGGTGCGCGAGAGGTTTCTGAGGGTCATGGACGTCTCCTGTTTGCGAGGCTTG
>JAICTR010000429.1 GCA_025936275.1 Burkholderiales bacterium | reverse complement strand
TCCTTCGAGCGCTGGTCCTCGTTGCGGATGAGGAGCGCGATCGGCGTGCCCGTGGTCTTGCCCTCGTACACGCCGGAGAGGATTTCCACCTTGTCCTCCTCACGCCGCTGCGTAACGTGGCGCGAGGTGCCGGGCTTCCTGCGATCGAGGTCGGGCTGGATGTCGGCTTCGCTCAACTCCATTCCCGGAGGGCAGCCGTCGATCACGCAACCGATCGCGGGGCCGTGGGATTCGCCGAAGGTGGTGACGGTAAAGAGGGTGCCGAGGGTGGAGCCGGACATGGTGATGCGAGTTTACCGCATGGCCCCTTCGGGTTACTCATCAGGGGGTTGCAGACTTATGAGGTCGCAAATTGCGGCCTTAGAGATGGTGGCGACTCACGTCATGAGCTTCGCAGCGCCGAGGATACGAGTGCGGAATCCTCGATATGTAATCCGGACACGGTCGCAAGGCTCGCGCAGATCTAGCAGCGCCAAGGCCGTTGCATTAAGGGGGGCGTCGGGAGCGTGCGTCCGGCAGATGGTCCGCGGTGCCGGGCTCACCTCCTGAGCCTTCTGCCCGCCATCATTCCAGTACCGGTCGGATTCCCATGTCGTGCCCGGATGACCGCAATGGAGCTTCATCCATTCGCGGAAGTATATCATGGACATATACGGCCGTCCGTCCGGCTTGCCGGCGGATTTTCCAGCCTCGATCGATTTCGAGTGGGACTCGGCGAACTCCATGAAGAACGAGAAGCATTCGGTGACAGACGCGGAAGCGGAGCAGGTGTTCTTCAACGAGCCGCTGCTCCTCCTCGACGATTCCGCGCACAGCGCCTCCGAGCCGCGTTGGCACGCCCTCGGACGCACCAACGAGCATCGTCTGCTGAAGGCCGCGTTCACCCTCCGGGCGGACGGAACGCGCGTGCGGATCATTTCCGCCCGGCCGATGCATCGCAAGGAAAGGAAGTTGTATGAGCAAGCGACTCAAGCCAATCCCTAACTTCCACTCGGAAGACGAAGAGCGCGAATTCTGGGCGACGAAGGGCCGCGATTCGACGCAGTACCTGGACTGGAGCAAGGCCAGGCTCGCGCGCTTCCCCAACCTCAAGCCCTCCACCCGGTCGATCTCCCTTCGCCTGCCGTTGTCACTGATCGAGCGCATCAAGCTCGAGGCGAACAAGCGCGACGTGCCCTACCAGTCGCTGATCAAGGTGTGGCTGGCGGAAAAGGCATGGAAAGAAGCCGGCACGATGGCCGTAAACGCCGGTCATGCCGCAAAGCGGTCTCTCGGAATCAGCAAGCGGAAGGCAAGCGGCGCGCGATGAAGGCCACCCCGCGCGCTCGGGCGCGCGGCGGCGATCGCATGCACCAGCTGAGGATCTCCCTCGACGGCATCGAGCCCGCTATCTGGCGCCGCGTGCTCCGTTCCCGCTTCCGCGAGCTTGCGTCGCCTGCACGGGATCATCCCCGAGTTCACTTGGTGAGCCTGCGCGTACTCCTGCTCCGCGGTAGGGGCGCCCGTCCGATGAACTCGCCGTCACAAATCCCGGCCGCGCGCTCCGCCTCTCGGCCCACTGAACAACGCACCGCTGTAAACCTCGCCGGCGTCCAATGCACCATCGAGGCGGATGTCGAAATCCCCTCGCCCCGTTCGACTCGTTGTTGCCGGGCTCGCGTGGAGCCCATGAGATGGGAGCCGGAAATGTCCAGGGTATTCGCGGCAGTCGCGGCATGGCGTGGCATGGGGGCCGCCCTCGCGCCTTATGTGCTGCTGGCGGTGATCGTGCCGGGCGGCATGGCGATCGCGCCCCTCCTCTATTGGCGCAACCGCAAGCGGGCCTGATCGGCCACGCCCGCGCTCTCCTCGGCTCCAGCCTGCGGGCGCTCCTCGTCGGTCCGCATCGAATACTCCTTCAGCCAGCAAAGCGTATTCACCAGCTCCATCTGCTCGGGCGTCGCGCAATGCACCTTGAGCAGGTCCGGGCTCGCCACCACGATCGCGAGGCACTTGGCGCGCGAGACCGCCACGTTGAGCCGGTTCTTGTCGTATAGGAACTCGATGTTGCGCGGCAGGTAGTCCTCGTTGGAGGTCGCCATCGAGACGATCACCACCCGCGCTTCCTGTCCCTGGAACTTGTCGATGGTGCCGACGCGCGCGCCTTCGGGCAGCACGTGCTTCAGGAGGTTCACCTGCGCGTTGTACGGCGCGACCACGAGGATCTCCCGGGCGCTCATGCGTTCCTGCACGCCGTCCCTGTCGCGCGATGACTGGCGCAGCAGGCTCTCGTAGAGCTCGGCCACGACGTCCGCTTCCGCCTGGCAGCGCTGCGAGCACCCGTCATGTGCGACGGGCAGGAAGCGGATGCCCGCGGGCTGCAGCGCGGGATGGGCCGATCCATCGAGCACCAGCGCCTGGCGCTCGTTACCGGGTGCAGGATCGAGCCGGCCGTCGTACACCGCCTCCGAGATGAAGCGGCACACGTCGGGATGCATGCGCCAGCTCGTGCCGAGGAAGATGCCGCGGTCCGGCGGCACCGTCGCCATGCCGTCGAGCAGGTATTCGAGCGTCGATTCGCCCGAGCGGCCCGGATGCACGCCCTGGATCGGCTGGCCAAGCTGCATCTGGTCGCCGAGGAGCACCACGTTC
>JAICTR010000503.1 GCA_025936275.1 Burkholderiales bacterium | reverse complement strand
CTCGGCCCCGCTCGAGCAGATGAAGAGGTAGTGCGGCGCATCGCCCAACGCGGCGAGCGTCGCCGCTCGCATCCCGTCGGTGCGCGTGAGCGGGCTCGCGATGCCGTTCACCGCGCCGCCGAACACCGCGTAGCGCAGGCGGTTCGCGCGCGTGGCCCAGGGATCTCGCGCGAAGCCCTCCCCGTCGACGCCCGCGAGGCCGAGCGTCGCCGCGGGGAGATATCCGCCGTGGAAGTCCGCGCAGGTGCCGGTCGATGCGTCGGCGCCCGGGGCGAACGCCTCGAGCCCATTGCTCTCCTCGGTCGCCGGGCACGGCAGCCGCCCCTGGGCCGCGGCGAATCCCATCACCGCATCGCGCGCCTCCTGCAGCTGGCGGTCGAGCGCCTCGGCGCGCCGCAGCTGCACCTGCGCGGCGAGCGGCAGCGCGAGGCCGGCGAGCACGATCGCGGCGACCGTGAGCGCGATCCACAGCTCGAGGAGCGCGAAGCCGCGCGCTGCCTCACGGAAACGATGCGAGCCCATGGCGCGCCGGATCGTCATCGAGCACGATGCGCGCGCATCCCGAAGCATCGCAGCGCGGCGCGCTCGCGCACGACGTGGAAGCGATCACCGCGATCTCCTTGTCGCTGGCGAGGGTGCGTCCGGTGCCGTCGGCGACCGTGAGGCAGGCGCCCGCGGCGCAGGACGGGGAGCCGGGCGCATCGGGCGCGAAGCCGCGCGCGAGCGCGTAGGCCACGAACGGCCGCCACGTGCTCCACCATGCGTTGCCGACGAACGGCGCGCTCTCGCCTTCCGCAAGCGGCGTCCCGGGCATCGAGGTGCGCTGCGCTCCGGCGTCGGCCGGCGGCACCGCGATGCGGCACGCATCCTGCGCGGTGGGCAGCTCGGAAAGCGCCTCGGGATCGCGCGGCTCGTGGCGCCACCAACGCTCGAGCATTCGGCCGTTCGAAGAGAGCGACGTGCGCGTGAACGGCGTATCGGCGATCGTGCCGAGCGAGGTGCCGGCCACATCGGGCGCTCCTCCCGCGCCGCTCGCCGGCGCGCATGCCGCCGCGGGCCATGGATAGCGCGCCCCGTTCTCGGGCCGCGTCGCGTAGCCGCGCAGGCAATGCGCCACCTCGAGCGCCACGCGCCGCAGGATCGCCGGCATCACCTCGGCGTAGCCGATCGCGACCAGGCGATCGTTCACCACGATGCCGCCGTCGCGACCGGCGAGCGGGCCGGCGATGAAGCCGTCGCCGTTCGCCGCGCGGCCCGACGCATCGGCGCGATCGACGAAAGCGGCGTTGTCCTCGCCCGATGCCTCGGGCGGCGCGCGATCGAGATAGTTGAGCGGGTCGCAGGTCGCGGCGAGCTGCGGCGGGCGCGCGGTGCAGGTGCCCTCCGCGTCGCAGTCCCCGGCCGCGCAGTCGCGGTGTTGCGCGCCGCGCGTGCCGTCGGCGCGCAGGCGCTCGAGGATCGCGCCGGGCGCGATCACCACCGCCACGGCGCCGCCCTCGGCGGCGAGTTCCGGCGCGCCGAGGGTGCCGTCGTGCACGCGATGTCCGGAGGCGTCGCGCACGGTGATGGTCCCGAGCGCGGCGGGCGGCGACATGTCGACGCACGCACGGCTGGCCGCGCAGTTGAGCAGGCCCTTGTACTTCGTCGAGACCGCGTACCACAGCCGCTCGCCGTCGCCGTCGGTGAGCATCGGCAGGCCCAGCGTCTTCCACGGCAGGCGGCCGAGGCGCTGCGCCTGCCCGCTCGCGCCGTCGAGCGATCCGCAGGTGGACTCGGCCCAGCCGTCGCCGTCGAGGTCGGGGCACGGCAGGTAGCCCGGCCCCAGCGCGGCGCTGATCGGGCGTCCAGCGGCGTAGGCGATCAGCGCTTCGCGCGCCGCGGCGAGCGCGCGCTCG
>JAICTR010000477.1 GCA_025936275.1 Burkholderiales bacterium | reverse complement strand
TCGACGTCGAACTGGTGGAACTGGCGCTGGCGTCCCTTCTGCGGGCGCTCGTAGCGGAACATGGGGCCGGAAGTCCACACGCGGAGCGCCCCGTTGTAGAGGAAGTTGTGCTCGATCGCGGAGCGCACGATGCCGGCGGTCGCCTCGGGGCGCAGGGCGAGGCTCTCGCCGTTGCGGTCCTCGAATACGTACATCTCCTTCTCGACGATGTCGGTCGCCTCGCCGATGCCGCGCACGAAGAGCGCCGTGGGCTCGACGATCGGCGTGCGGATGTTGCGGTAGCCGTACTGGCGGAACACGCGCCGCGCCGCGTCCTCGAGCTTTTCCCAAAGCGGGCTCGCGTCCGGCAGAACGTCCTCCATTCCCCGGATCGACTGCAGCTTCGTGCTCATGAGACGGCGCGGATCGGGATGGTCGCCGCGGCGGCGCGCGCCGCGCCCGGCGCGTAATGCGTGCGCACGTACTCCTCGACGATCGCCTGGAATTCCTCGGCGATGCGCGCGCCCTTGAGCGTCACGGTCTTTTGTCCGTCGACGTACACCGGCGCGACCGGCTTCTCGCCCGAGCCCGGCAGCGAGATGCCGATGTTGGCGAGCTTGGATTCGCCCGGCCCGTTCACCACGCAGCCCATCACCGCGACGTGCATCTCCTCGACGCCGGGATATCGCGCGCGCCACGCCGGCATCTGCGCGCGCAGGTAGGACTGGATCTTGTCGGCGAGCTCCTGGAAGAAGGTGCTGGTGGTGCGCCCGCAGCCGGGGCATGCGGACACCATGGGCGTGAAGGAGCGCAGGCCCATCGTCTGCAGGATCTCCTGCGCGACGATCACCTCGCGCGTCCGGTCACCGCCCGGCTCGGGCGTGAGCGAGACGCGGATCGTGTCGCCGATGCCTTCCTGCAGCAGCACGCCCATCGCCGCGGTCGAGGCGACGATGCCCTTGGAGCCCATGCCGGCCTCGGTGAGGCCCAGGTGCAGCGCGTAGTCGCAACGCGCGGCGAGCGTGCGATACACGCGGATCAGGTCCTGCACCGCGGAGACCTTGCAGGAGAGCACGATGCGATCGCCGGGAAGCCCGATCTCCTCGGCCTTGGCCGCGCTCTCGAGCGCCGAGCGCACCAGCGCCTCGCGCATCACCTCGTCGGCTTCCCGCGGCTGCGCGAGCCGCGCGTTCTCGTCCATCATGCGCGCGAGGAGCTCGGGGTCGAGCGAGCCCCAGTTCACGCCGATGCGCACCGGCTTCGCATACTCGATCGCCTTCTCGATCATGGTCGAGAACTGCTCGTCGCGCTTCGAGCCGTGGCCGACGTTGCCCGGGTTGATGCGGTACTTGTCGAGCGCGGCCGCGCACTCGGGCACCTGCGCGAGGAGCTTGTGGCCGTTGAAGTGGAAATCGCCCACCAGCGGCACCTTCACGTTCATCGCCTCGAGCCGCTCGCGGATCGCGGGCACCTGGCGCGCGGCTTCGAGCGTGTTCACCGTGATGCGCACGATCTCCGAGCCCGCGCGCGCGAGCGCCGCCACCTGGCCCGCGGTGGCCGCCGCGTCCTCGGTGTCGGTGTTGGTCATCGACTGCACGAGGATCGGGGCGGCGCCGCCGATGGTCTTGTCGGCGACGCGGACGGGTCGCGAGATGCGGCGCGGGATCATGGGTCTACTCGAGCGTGAAGCGGGCGACCGCGACCTTGGTGTGCGAATCGAGGTCGAACGGACGGCCGTCGAGGCTCATCTCGACCTCGGGGGCGTTGCCCACCACGACCTCGAGCGGCGCGCTGCCGGACACCTGGGCGTCGCTGCCCGCGGGGTTGAGCCTCTGGAAGATGACGTTGCCGCTCGCGTCGCGCACCTCGACCCACGACTCGCCCGTGAAGTGGAAGGCGAGGCGCTTCACGACCGCCCCGGCGAGGGTGCTCGCGGGCTGCGTCGCGGGCGCGCTGGATGCGGCGGGCTTGCCCGGCCCGGCGGAGACCGGCGCGCTGGGCGGCTTCTGCGATTCGGCCGCGGGCGCCTGCGGCGCTGCGGGTTTCGCGGGCGCGGCATCGGGCGCCTGGACCGCCGGCTGCGACGGCACGGCCGGCGCGGTTCGCGCTGGCGTCGAAGCGT
>JAICTR010000110.1 GCA_025936275.1 Burkholderiales bacterium | reverse complement strand
GGAGAGGGAGACACTCAATATGAACATCTCCAAATTTTTCGTCGATCGTCCCATCTTCGCCGGCGTCGTCTCGGTGCTGATCTTCCTCGGCGGCGCCATCGCGATGGGGCTCCTGCCGATCTCGGAGTATCCCGACGTCGTGCCGCCCTCGGTCGTGGTGCGCGCCGCTTATCCGGGCGCGAACCCGAAGGTGATCGCCGAGACGGTCGCCACACCGCTCGAGGAGCAGATCAACGGCGTCGAGGGCATGCTCTACATGGCGAGCCAGGCGACGACCGACGGCAACCTCACGCTCACCGTCACGTTCAAGCTCGGCACCGATCCCGACAAGGCGCAGCAGCTGGTGCAGAACCGCGTCGCGCAGGCCGAGCCGCGGCTTCCGGAGGAGGTGCGGCGCCTCGGCATCACCACGGCGAAGGCGTCGTCGGACCTCACCATGGTCGTGCACCTCGTCTCGCCCGACGAGCGCTACGACATCAACTACCTGCGCAACTACGGCGTGCTCAACGTGAAGGACCGCCTGCAGCGGGTACCCGGCGTGGGCGAGGTCGCGATCTTCGGCGCGGGCGACTACGCGATGCGCGTGTGGCTCGATCCGGGCAAGGTCGCCGAGCGCGGCCTTTCCGCGACCGACGTGGTGCGCGCGATCCAGGGCCAGAACGTGCAGGCCGCCGCCGGCGTGGTGGGTGCCTCGCCGAACGTCCAGGGCGTGCAGGTGCAGCTCCCGGTGAACGCGCGCGGGCGCCTGCAGACCGCGGAGGAATTCGGCGACATCGTCGTGAAGACCGACGCGGGCGGCGCGGTGACGCGCCTGCGCGACCTCGGCCGCATCGAGCTGGGCGCCGCGAATTACTCGCTGCGCTCGCTCCTCGACAACAAGCCCGCGGTCGCGATCGGCATCTTCGCCGCGCCCGGCTCCAACGCGATCGAGATCTCGAGCCGCGTGCGCGCCGCGATGGCCGACCTCAAGGGCGCGATGCCCGAAGGCGTCGACTACCAGATCGTCTACGACCCGACGCAGTTCGTGCGCGCCTCGATCGAGTCGGTGGTGCACACGCTCTTCGAGGCGATCCTGCTGGTGGTCCTCGTGGTGATCCTCTTCCTGCAGACCTGGCGCGCCTCGGTGATCCCGCTGGTGGCGGTGCCGGTGTCGATCGTGGGCACGTTCTCGGTGCTCTACCTCCTCGGCTTCTCGATCAACGCGCTCACGCTCTTCGGCCTGGTGCTCGCGATCGGCATCGTCGTGGACGACGCGATCGTGGTGGTGGAGAACGTCGAGCGCAACATCGAGGCGGGCCTCTCGCCACGCGATGCGACCTATCGCGCGATGCGCGAAGTCTCCGGGCCGATCGTCGCCATCGCGCTGGTGCTGGTCGCGGTCTTCGTGCCGCTCGCCTTCATCAGCGGGCTCTCCGGCCAGTTCTACCGCCAGTTCGCGGTGACGATCGCGATCTCCACCGTGATCTCGGCGATCAACTCGCTCACGCTCTCGCCGGCGCTCGCCGCGTTGCTGCTGCGTGGCCACGACGCGCCGAAGGATGTCCTCACGCGCGCCATGGACCGCGTGCTCGGGCGCTTCTTCGCCGCCTTCAACCGCGTCTTCCGGCGCGGCACGCACGCCTACACGGGCGGCGTGCGCGGGGCGTTGGGGCGCAAGGCGGTGATGCTCGCGGTGTACGCGGTGCTCGCGGTGGCGACGGCGGGCCTCTTCAAGGCGGTGCCGCACGGCTTCGTGCCGAGCCAGGACAAGCAGTACCTGATCGGTTTCGCGCAGCTTCCCGACGGCGCGACGCTCGACCGCACCGAGGAAGTGATCCGCCGCATGGACGAGATCGCGATGAAGCATCCCGGCGTCGAGCACGCGGTGGCGTTCCCCGGGCTCTCGATCAACGGCTTCACCAACAGCGCCAACGCGGGCATCGTCTTCGTGACGCTCAAGCCCTTCGACGAGCGGCACGATCCATCGCTCTCGGGCGGCGCGATCGCCATGTCGCTCAATCGCCAGTTCGCCGGCATCCAGGACGCATTCATCGCGATCTTCCCGCCGCCGCCGGTGATGGGCCTGGGCACCACAGGCGGCTTCAAGCTCGAGGTGGAGGACCGCGCCTCGCTCGGCTACGACGCGCTCGACCAGTCGATGAAGGAGTTCCTGGGCCGCGCGCGCAAGGCACCCGAGCTCGCCGGCCTCTTCTCGAGCTGGCAGGTGAACGTGCCGCAGCTCTACGTGGACATCGACCGCACCAAGGCGCGCCAGCTCGGCGTCCCGTTGACCGAGATCTTCGACACGATGCAGGTGTACCTCGGGAGCCTCTACGTGAACGACTTCAACCGCTTCGGCCGCACGTATTCGGTGCGCGTGCAGGCGGACGCGCCGTTCCGCGCGCATCCCGAGGACATCGGCCAGCTCAAGGTGCGCAGCAACGCGGGCGAGATGATCCCGCTCTCGGCGCTGGTCGACGTGAAGCCCGCCGCGGGTCCGGAGCGCGCGATGCGCTACAACGGCTTCCTCGCCGCCGACGTGAACGGCGGGCCCGCGCCCGGCTATTCCTCGGGCCAGGCGCAGGACGCCATCGCGCGCATCGCGCACGAGACGCTGCCGCGCGGCATCGCCTTCGAATGGACCGACCTCACGTACCAGGAGATCCTCGCCGGCAACTCCGCGGCGTGGGTGTTCCCGGTATCGATCCTGCTGGTGTTCCTGGTGCTCGCCGCGCTCTACGAGAGCCTCGTGCTGCCGCTCTCGATCCTGCTCATCGTGCCGATGGCGCTCCTCGCGGCGATGGCGGGCGTGTGGCTCACGCACGGCGACAACAACATCTTCACGCAGATCGGCTTCATCGTGCTGGTCGGGCTCTCGGCGAAGAACGCGATCCTCATCGTGGAGTTCGCGCGCGAGCTGGAGTTCGCCGGCAAGTCGCCGCGCGAGGCCGCGATCGAGGCCGCGCGCCTGAGGTTGAGGCCGATCCTCATGACCTCGATGGCGTTCGTCATGGGCACCGTGCCGCTGGTGTACTCGTTCGGTGCGGGCGCGGAGATGCGCCGCGCGATGGGCATCGCCGTCTTCTCCGGGATGATCGGCGTCACCGCCCTGGGCCTCTTCCTCACGCCGGTGTTCTACGTGGCGCTGCGCGCGCTCACGGGAAACCGGGCCCTCAAGCAACACGGCGCGGCCGGCCCTGCCGAGGCCTTCGCCGGGAGTTCGGACTGAACATGCATACACTGAATCGTCATTCCCGCGAAAGCGGGAACCCATGGATTCCCGCTTTCGCGGGAATGACGTTGGCGTTGCTGCTCGCCGGTTGCGCGACGCCGCCGCCGATCGATCCCGCGTCGTTGCCGGCCACGCCGGCGGCGTTCAAGGAAGCGGGGCCTGCGAACTCACCCTCTCCCCGGCCCTCTCCCAAGGGAGAGGGAGCCTCCGGCTGGTGGACCGCCTTCCACGATCCCGTGCTCGACGATCTCGTGGTGCGCGCCGATCGCGGCAACGCGTCGATCAGGCTCGCGGCGGCGCATCTCGCGCAGGCGAGGGCGCTCCTCCAGCAGGCCGATGCCGAGCGCCTTCCGCAGGTAGGCATCGCCGCCTCGGTGCAGCGCGGCGACGGCTTGACCTTCACCAACGCGCCGCCGGGCCGGCCGCTTACGTTGAATTCGCTTGGCGTCAATGCCTCGTGGGACGCGGATCTCTTCGGACGGCTGCGCCATGCGAGCGAGGCGGCGTCCCTCGATGCGCAGGCCGCCGCGGCGTTGCTCGCCGACGCGCATCTCGCCATCGAGGCGGACGTCGCGCAGTCGTACCTCGCGTTGCGTGCGCTGGACGAGGAGCGCGCGCTGGTGCGCCAGACGGTCGCCGCGTTCCGCCGCACGCTCGACCTCACGCAGCGGCGCTACCGCGCGGGCGATGTGGCGGAGCTCGACGTGGCGCGCGCGGCGACGCAGGTCGCCGCCACCGAGGCCGATGCGCTCGCACTCGATCGCCGCCGCGCGCAGCTCGAGCATGCGATCGCCGTGCTGGTGGGCGAGGCGCCATCGGTATTCGCGATCGCCGAGACGTCGTGGTCCGCGCAGCTTCCCGTGGTGCCCGCCGGAGTTCCTTCCCAAGTGCTTGCGCGGCGCCCGGATGTGGCGGCCGCGCAGGCGACGATGCTCGCGTCGCGTGAGCGCGTCGGCGCGGCGCGGGCGGCATGGTTCCCGGACATCGCGCTCACCGCCGCGGGTGGCGTCGCCTCGCCGCAGCTCTCGGACCTGCTGCGCTACTCGGCGCGCGCATGGGGGCTCGGCGCGCTCGCGTCGCTGCCGATCTTCGACGGCGGCCGGCGCGAGGCGGGCGTGCGCTACGCGAGTGGCGGCATGGATGCGGCGGTCGCGCAATATCGCGAGCGCGTCCTCGCCGCGTTTCGCGACGTCGAGGACCAGCTCGCCGCGCTGCGGCTCCTCGAGCGCCAGGCCGAGGCCGAGCAACGCGCGGTCGATGCGGCGGCGCGCGCGACGGCGCTTTCCGAGCGCCGCTGGCAGGAGGGACTCGTGAGCCAGCTCGAGCTCCTCGATGCGCAGAGGAGCGAGCTTGCGGACCGGCGAGCCGCGGTGGAGGTGATGGGCGCGCGCTACCAGGCGACGGTGGGATTGGTGCGCGCGCTGGGCGGCGGATGGGAGGCGCGCTCGTGAGCGAGAAGCCTTCGGACCTGCCCGTGGGCGGCGCGCTGCTCGGCATCGCGATCGCGTGCGTCGCGCTGCTGATCCTCGCGCTGGCTTAGCGCTCGACCCTCTCCCCGGCCCTCTCCCCAGGGAGAGGGAGGACTTCAGCGCGCCTTGCCCTCGAGCTTCGGGGTGACGTTGTCGGCGATCCACTTCGCGTCCCACCACTCGACCGGCAGCACCGGCACGCCATCGAGGTAGACGCCGAAGTGCAGGTGGTCGCCGCCGGCGAAGCCGGTCTCGCCGGTCTTGCCGATGACCTGCTTCTTGTCGACGCGATCGCCCGCCTTCACGTCGACCTGGCTGCAATGGCCGTAGAGCGTGAAGAGGCCGAGGCCGTGGTCGATGATGATCGCGTTGCCGTAGAGCCCGAGGTCGCCGGTGAAGGCGACGATGCCGCTGTTCGCCGCCTCGATCGGATAATGCTTGGTGACCGAGAGGTCGTAGCCCAGGTGGTAGGCGACGTCGATCGGCTCGCCCTTGTACGTATAGGTGCGCCGGTCGGCGAAGTTCGCCTCGACCTTCGAGTTGCTGAGCTGCACGAAGGCGCCGTTCCAGAGCACCTTCGGGGTCGCCTTCGAGGTGACCTCGTGGATCTTGTCCTCGTTCTGCTTGCGCACGCCCTTGTCGACGGCGACGAAGACATCCTTCACCGAGCCCTGGCGCTTCGAGACATCGAGGAGCAGCGGCACCACTTTCGTCTGGAAGAAGTGGTCCGAGACCGCGATGGTGCTCTTCTTGTAGCGCACGTTCTTCAGCTCGTAGCCGAGCGGCATGTCGCGCGTGTTGCCGGCCTGGTCGGTGGCGACCAGCGCCGCGCGCACGTCGGGCGCCGCGTTGTACGGATGCGCGAAGAGCGCGAAGTACTCGTCGGGATGGCCCTTCACCACGCCCTTGAAGCCGGGGAAGAAGTCGTCGCCGATCTTCACGCCCGAGCGCACCGTGTCGGGCGACGCGCCATAGACGATCGCGCCGCTGCCTCCGAAGTTGATGTAGCGGTCGTCGGCGACGAGCTCCAGCGTGGGCGGCGTGATGTCGATCGTGATCTTCTTCTCCACCACCGCCTCGTTGCCCTTGCCGAGGTGCCAGAGCGACGCGTCGCGCGCCACGACGCGCAGCACGGCTGGGCCTTCCTTGATGCCCGGCACCTTGGTGGCGGCGAACGTGATCTTCTGCGCCGGGCCCGCGTGCGCGAACTGCTGCGAGAAGAGCGAGTGCTCGTTGCCGCCCTGCGAGATCGTCGCCGCCACGGACCGGAGGCCCGAGCCGGGATCGCTCACCTCGATCTCGATCGGCGCGCGGCCGACGACATCCGCGGCGCTCGAGAACGTGACCACGGGCGGATCCGGCTCGAAGCGCGGGCGCAGGTACCACGCGCCGGCAATCACCGCCGCGATGATGAGGATGAAGACGACGAGAAGGACGGTCGCGGCGGCGCCGCGTTGCGGTGCGGGGGAATCGGGGCGGGTCATCGAGCGGACGGGAAGGGATCGAATGCGTCGCCCCGGACGTTCGGGCGACAGGCCATTCTACCCGCCGTGCCGCGCTATTTCACCGCCATTTTCGCGGGAGGCGGCAGCGGCTCCGGCACGCGATTGCGAATCGGCGGCAGCGATCGCAGGTAGGCGAACACCGCTTCGAGATCCGCGTCGGTCATGTTGCGGTACACCGCGATCGGCATCGGCGGCAGGATCGGGCGGCCGCGTCCCATGTGGCGGCCGCTGCGGATCGTGTCCTTGAAGTTCTTCACCGTCCACTTGCCGAGGCCGGTCTCCGGATCCGGCGTGAGGTTCGCCGTGAAGCTCGTGCCCCAGGGACCGGCCCACGCGGTGTTGGTCGCCGAGGCGGTCATGATCCACGGACCGCTCAACGTCGGGGCCGGAGGAAGGTTGGCGTCCTCGGGATGGCCCGAGAGCGCGCGCGTCATGTCGGGCTCCGGTCCCTTGGGCCCCATCACCCAAGGCGTGTGGCAGTCGTTGCACGCCGAGGTGGAGACGATGTACATGCCGCGCGCGACTTGCGCGTCGGGTCCTGGCGCCGCGCCGAGGGCGAGCGCGGGGAGGGCGAAGGCGAGCGCGAGGGCGCGCGCCGGGATGTTGCGTCGGTTCATGGCATTTACTCCTTGGGATGGAATTTGAGCTGCTCGATCCAGCGGCGGACCATCGCGATGCCGTTGGGATCCGGAACGCTCACGCCGAGCGGCGGCATGCGCGTGAGGGCATCGCGCGACTGCATGCGCGCGACGAGGAGGCTCGCGTCGGGATCGCCGGGAACCACCCGCCGCGGGGCCGATGTCGCCTCGCGCGGACGGAACCGGCTCGCGCGCCCGAGGAGCGATGCGCGCATGCGCTCGGCGCCGGCACGCGGATCGGCGGCGCTCTGCGCGAGCGTGAGCTCGAGCGCCGGCAGTGCGCCGTCGTTGTGGCAGTGGCCGCAGTTGCCGTGGAGATAGCCGAGCGCCGGCGCAAGCTCGGTCTCGAGCTGCACGGCGCTGTAGCCGAGGATCGGCACCGCGGCGCCCTCGTGGCACGCGAGGCAGTCGGTGCGCGACGGGATGCCGCTCTCGGGCACGCCCTCCTCGGGCGCGAGCGTCGCCTGCGTCCCCTCCTCGTTCCAGCGATAGGTGAGGAAGCGCCACGAGCCGTCGGCGAGCCGCTCGATGAAGCGCGTCTCGACCGGCCGGCCGTCGCGCCGGAACTCCTTCCACGCGCGCGTGCCGACGGGAAACTGCCACGCGTCCGGTTTCAACTTGTCGATCGCGCTTCCCGCGGGCAGCTCGATCCAGCGCCGCTTCTGCATCCCGTCGGACCACAGCGGATAGCGCGGCGCGTAGGCGATGCCGCGCGGCCCGTGCGTCTCCGCGAGCGTGGGCGGCAGCGCCGGCGCGGCGGGGGCGGCGGGCAAGGCCGCGAGTGCGGCGAGGGCGAAGAGGACGCGGACGGACATGACCGCGCATTCTCGGTATTCACGAAAGCGGGATAAAGCGGCAGAATCCGAAATCATCGTTCGGCAGGAGTGAACAATGGACCGGCTGCTGACGCTCGAGGTGTTCACCGCGGTGGTGGAGAAGGGCAGCTTCGTCGGCGCCGCGCGCGCGCTCGAGCTTTCGCCCGCTTCCGTGACCGAGCATATCCAGGCGCTCGAGAAGCGCCTGCGCTCGCGGCTCATCAATCGCACCACGCGCCGCATCGCGCTCACCGAGGAAGGCGCGGCGTACTTCGAGCATTGCCAGCAGGTGCTCGCGCGCATGGAGGAGGCCGATGCGATGCTCGCCGCGAAGCGCACCTCACCCGCGGGCCGGCTGCGCGTGCAGGGGCCGCAGGTGCTGGTGAGCGGCGTGCTGCTGCCGCGGAT
>JAICTR010000266.1 GCA_025936275.1 Burkholderiales bacterium | reverse complement strand
GTCCCGCCTAAGAGAAAAAGGGGACTGTCCCCTTTTCGAGGCAATGCACAGGTCGATGGATTCGAGCGCCTCGGCGTAGCGCTTGGGGCCGCCGAGGAAGCGCGGCGCGCGGTCGGCGAAGAAGGCGACGAACGCGTCGCGGTCGGCGGGCGTGCAGAGCTCGGCGAGAGCCGAGGGCAGGCGGCCCGGTGATTCGGGCGGCAGCTTCGCCACCAAGGCATCGAAGTTCGCGCGCACGAAATCGAAGGCGGCGCCGCGGTTCTCGTCGTCCTCGAGCGCGTCGATGAGGAGGAAGAGCGCCTCGCGCCCGTCGAGCCGCGGATCGAGCGCCAGCGCGAGGGCGCGCGCGCGAAGCGCCGGATCGCGCACCCGGGCGAGGCCTTGCAGCAGCCGCACGCGATCCTCGCGCTCGGGCGCCGCGAAGAGCGCCGCCTCGAGCCGCGCGTACATCGGCGCGTCGGCATGGCGGCCCGCGGCGATGAGCACCGGCCGCACCATGTCCGCAGCGACCGAATCGTGCCGCACCAGCCAGCGCACCGCGAGCTCGCGCGCATGGATGCGCAACGTGTCGCGCTTCTCGTAGCGCGCGGCGAAAGGGAGCAGCGCGGCACGCAGCTCGCGCAATTCCTGCGGATCGCCCTCGCGCTCGACCCAGCCCACGCGCACCGCGAGCGGGATCGCCTGCCGCTCGATCACGGTGAGCTTCGCCGCGCGCTGCCGCTCCGTGAGCCGGTCTTCGGGCAGGCGATCGAGCAGCACCACCGCCCCCTGCTCCACCGCGCGCGACGGATGCTCGAGCATCACGCCCGCGAGGTCGATCGCCTCGTCGATACCGAGAAGCCCGGAGCGCGCGAGGAGCGCCACGTCGCCCGCGAAAGCCACCGCCTCGGCTTCCGGAATCTCCTTGAAGTGCGCGGCGATGCGCTTGCGCAGATCGGCGTCGTAGCGCGGCAGGTACTCACCCGCGCCGTCGGCGTTGCCGACCACCCAGTCGGGACACGACTTCGCCTCGGCGAGCGCGAAGCGATGCGTGCCGTTTTCGACCTCGAAGCATTGCTGGTGGAGCGCGCCGTCGGAGCGGTAGCGAAAGCACGCGGGCGTGGTCCACGCGCGGTCGGGCGCGGTCGAGCCCACCGGCCGGAAGCGCTGCTGCGTCACCTGGATCGACGCCGCATCGTCCTCGCAGCGGAGCGCTACGTCGAGCTGGGGTGTTCCCGGCTGCTCGATGAACGCGGTGAACGCGGCACGCGCGGCCTCCGGATGCAGCGATGCCCGCGCGAGCGCATCGAAGAAATCGGCCGACGTCGCGCTGCCATGCGCATGCCGCGCGAGGTAATCGCGCACGCCCGCCTGGAAGCGCTCGGGCCCGAGCCACGTCTCGAACATCGCGAGCACCTCGCCGCCCTTGTCGTAGGTGATGTGGTCGAAGGCGCCCCAGATCTCGGTCTTCGCGCGCACCGGATTCCTGATCGCGCGCGCCGAGGCGAGCCGGTCGGCCTCGAGCGCTCGCCGGCGCCGCTCGCCGCGCGTCCAGCCGCGCTCCCACTCGGGGCGATAGCGATCGAGGACCTTGCGCGACATCCACGTCGCGAACGCTTCGTTGAGCCACGCGTCGTCCCACCAACCGAGCGTCACCAGGTCGCCGAACCACTGGTGCGCCATCTCGTGCGCCGCGGTCTCGGCGTAGCGCCGGCGGAACCACACCGTGTCCTCGTGCGCCCGGGCGAGGAGGATGCGCTCCTGGTAGGTGATCATCCCCGCGTTCTCCATCGCGCCGAACGCTTCCGTCGCGGGGATCGTCACCGAGTCGAGCTTGGGAAACGGGAACGGCGTGCCGAAGTAATCCTCGAGGATCGCGAGGAGCTCCGGCGTGGATTCGCGCGCCGCGCGCGAGCGCTCGCCGAGGCCGCGCGGCGCGACGAAGCGAAGCGGCGTTCGCGCGCTGCCCGCGCGTCCCGCCCCGACCGTATCGAAGGGACCGACGGCGAGCGCCACGAGATAGCTCGGAAGGGGCGGCGTCTCCTCGAACACGTGGCGCCGCCATCCCGCGGGCTCGCGCAGGTTGGTCGCGCGCTCCTCGGGCATGTTGCTGGTGACGAGATCGGCGACCGGCGCATCGATCGTGAGGCGCCACGGCGTCTTCCACTGCGGCTCGTCGAAGCAGGGAAACGCCCGCCGTGCGGAGATCGCCTCGAACTGCGAGATCACGTACCAGTCGCCGCCTTCCTTCTCGCGGAAGAGGCCGCGCGTCGCGAGCGCCTCGAGCGGCGCGCGATAGCGGATCGTCGCCTCGGCTTCACCCGCCGCGAACGGTGCGCCCTGCGCCTCGAGCCCGACGAAATCCTCGCCGCCGGGCACCACGCGCACCTCCACCTTGCGCGCGCCCTGCACGAAGTCGACTCGCTCGACGTCGATCGCGGTCGCGTCGAGCCACAGGAGCGGCGTCTCGCGCGCGAAGCGCAGGCGGATGCGGATCACGCCGTTGAACGTCGCCGCATCCGGATCGACCGCGAGGTGCACGTCGTAGGAAACCGGCGCCGCGACGTCGCCCAGGCGGAATTGCGGCGGCGCGGGATCCTCGCCCCAGGCGCAGGGCGGTAGGGCGAGCGGCAGGAGGAAGAGCAGTCCGGCGAGGAGCCGGCGCGGGACGGCGCGTCGTGTCATGCCCGCAGAGGATAGCGGAAAGCGCAACGCCGGCGCCGCACCGCTGTCGAAGCGGTCGATGGAAACGCGCTCCGTGGCGCGCAACGTGCTGGTCGCGATCGGCCTCGCCACGCTTGCGCTCTTCCTCTGGAAGGTCCTTCCGGTCCTCATGCTCGCCTTCGCGGGCGTGGTGCTCGCGAGCGCGATCCACGCGGGGAGCGAGCCGCTCTCGCGCCGCCTGCACGTGCCCGATGCCATCGGCGTCGCGATCGTCGTGCTGCTCTTCGCGGCATTCCTCACCGCCGTCGGCTGGCTTTTCGGCACCGGCATCGCCGCGCAGACCGAGGAGCTTTCCGATACGTTGCCGCGCGCCTTCGCTTCCGTGCAAAGCTACCTCGAGCGCACCGAGCTCGGGCAGCATGTCGCCGGCGAGATCGGCTCCATCGTGAGCGCGCAGAACATGGCGCGCGTCGCGAAGGGCACGGTGACGGTCTTCGGCGGCGTGCTCGACCTGCTGCTGGTGCTGGTGCTCTCGCTCTATCTCGCGGCCAATCCCGAGTCGTATCGGCGCGGCGCGCTGCACCTGCTGCCGCCGCGCTCGCGCCCGCGCGTCGCGGCCGCGCTCGCCGATGCCGGCTCCAAGCTGCGCCGCTGGCTCCTCGGCCAGCTCGCCTCGATGGTGGTGGTGGGCATCGCGACCGGCATCGGCCTCGCGCTCGCCGGCGTGCCGATGCCCTTCGCGCTCGGCGTGCTCTCCGGCATCCTCGACTTCGTGCCGGTGATCGGTCCGCTCGTCGCGGCGATCCCCGGCGTGCTGGTGGGCTTCGCGCAGGGACCCGAGGTCGCGATGTGGGCCGCGGTGGTCTACCTCGCGGTGCAGTTCTGCGAAGGGCACTTCATCGTGCCGCTGGTGCAGCGCTGGGCGGTGTCGCTGCCGCCCGCGGTGGGGCTCCTCGGCGCCGTGGTGTTCGGGCTCCTCTTCGGCCTGATCGGCGTGCTCTTCGCGATGCCGCTGCTGGTCGTCGTGGTGAGCCTGGTGCAGGACCTCTACGTGCGCCGTTTGGAGGAGGACTCGATGGCGCACGCCGAAGCGGGGCACCCCCCATGCAGCGAAGGGTCGAATTCGCCATGACGGCTTCCAATCGCACGCAAGGAGAATCGACCATGGCACGCATTTCCGCACTGAAGGCCCTTCCCGCGGCGCTCTTCGCGCTCGGCTTCGCCGCCGCCTACGCGCAACCGCCCTCCACCGCCCAGCAGGACGCGACCGGCTCGCCGGCCGCGACGCAAGGGCATGACAATTCCGCCGCAACCGGACGCACCGGAAAGCACGCCAAGTCGAGCCTCTCGCACTCCGACCGCAGCTTCATCGAGAAGGCCGCCAAGGGCGGCATGGCCGAAGTCGAGCTCGCGAAGATCGCGCAGGAGCGCGCCTCGAGCGCCGAGGTGAAGCAGTTCGCGCAGCGCATGGAGCAGGACCACTCCAAGGCGAACGAGGAGATCCGCCAGCTCGCGCAGGAGAAGGGCGTCACGATGCCCGCCGGCCCGAAGCTCGCCGACAACCACGAGGCGAGCAAGCTCTCCAAGCTGCAGGGCGAGGAGTTCGATCGCGCCTACATGGACCACATGGTGAAGGACCACCAGAAGGACGTGAAGGAGTTCCAGAAGGAAGCGCAGAAGGCGAAGGACCCGGACGTGAAGGCCTTCGCGCAGAAGACCGCGCCGATCCTCGAGGAGCACCTGCAGCTCGCGCAGAACGCCGACGCCGCGGTGGGCGGCAAGGCCGCGAAGAAGGGCAACAAGGAAGC
>JAICTR010000383.1 GCA_025936275.1 Burkholderiales bacterium | reverse complement strand
TGGCCCGCAGCCCGTCTAGGGAGCGGCCGATGTGCTGCTGGCGGCGAAGCGCGGCGGAAGGGGTTCTATGGGTTCCCATGGGAACCCGAAATTCTCCATTTTGCTGCACCGCAGCGCAAGTCGGAAAGTCTCCCTCGCCCTTGGGGAGAGGGCCGGGGAGAGGGTCAGCGTCCCACGCTCCGGACCGCGCTCTTCTCGTACCACCCGGTCACCGCCGCGCCGTCCCACACCAGGCAGATGTGCGCGCCCTGCACGCAGCGCTGCACCAGGCGCGGGCGGAAGAGCGCGACGCATTCGCCGCCCGGCCGGCGCACGCTCTCGTAGGCGATGCCGTTCGCGCCTTCCGCTCGCCGCGCGCGCGCGAACGCCTGCGAGGCACCGTAGCGGTCGGGTACCAGCAGCGCCTCGTGGCCGCGCCGCGCGGCGCCGCGTAGGTCCACGAGCTCCGCATCGATGCGCGCGACATAGGCTCGCATGTCATGCTCGCCCGCGGGCTCGCCGGTGCGGGCAAGGAAGCGCGCGGTGTGGTGCGCGCGCTCGGCGATGGCGGTCCGCATCTCGCGCGCCGCGTACCAGACACCGTAGCTGCCGTCGGAGAAGCGGCTTCCCTCGGGATTGAGGTGCGTGAAGGCGGCCATCACCGGGGTCGTGCCCGGGCCCGCGATGCGCTCTTCGGGCGCAACCAGCCGCAGGTCGCCCGCCTCCTCGCGCAGGCGATCGTTGGTGAGCGCCTCCGCCGCGAACACCACCTCGAGATCCTCGGGGCGCGCGACGCGATCGAAGAGGCCCACCGGCGGGAAGCGGCTCGGCACGAGGCGCAAGCTCCGCGCCCAGCGCACGCGCGCGACGCGGCTCACCCGCGTTGCGCGTCCAGGTAGCGGCGCACCTCGTAGAGGTCCGAGACGTTGCCGGACATGAGGCGCTCGAGGGCGCTCCGGCCGCCGAAGGGCGGCGCGGCGTTGGGCTTGCGGATCCATGCGTCGGCCGCGGCATCGGTGGGAAGCAGGATCTGCAGCGCCTTCCAGATGCCGAGCACGTACGAGAGCCGCTCCAGCGTGTCGCGCGAAAGCGCGCCCGCGCGGCCCTCCTTCCACACGTGGTACGTGGAGCGCGAACGCAGGCCGAGGAGCGTCATCGCCTCGCGCGGGCCGAGGCGCCACGCCTCGACGATGCGGAAGAAGGAGCGCAGCAGGGCCTGCGCGGATTCGCGCGTGCCGAGGTCGATGGGAGCGGGCTGCGGGCGGGCAGCCGCGGGGCGCGGAGCCATGCCCCCACTCTACTTCCGAATCTGGACATTCGTCAATGAAATGTCCATATCCGGAAAGCGATTCACTCGGCGATCGCCACGCCCACGGCAAGGCGCGGTGCAGCCGCCGATGCGTGCGCCTCGCGCGCGGCGACGGCGAGGAGCGCCAGCACCGCGGCGAGCAGCAGCACCGGGGCGAGCTCGTCGAGCCATTGCGCGAAGCGCGGCGAGCCGGGGGCGCGGCGCTCGGCCGGGTGGGGATGGGATGATACGATCGTTGTCATTTCGAGCCTCTCGATGGCTGCGGTTCGTGGAGGGACTTTACGAGGGGCGCGCGCGCCGGACAAGCGATGGATTTTCCCGTATTCTGTGAGCCGTTCTCACATGTCCCGACCGCCCATGGCGAAGCCCCCGCGCATGCCCGCGATGCAGGCGCTGCGCGCCTTCGAGGCGACCGCGCGCAGCGGCAGCCTCACGCGCGCCGCCGAGCAGCTGCACCTCACCCACGGCGCGGTGAGCCACCAGATCAAGGCGCTGGAAGGCGAGCTCGGCGTGGCGCTCCTCGAGCGCGCGGGGCGCGGCGTGCGCCTCACCGACGCGGGCGAGCGCTTCGCGGCGCGCATCAAGGCCGCGCTCGCCGAGCTCGGCGAGGCGCTGCGCGAGGTGGCCGAAGGCCGCAACCCGCGCCAGTTGCGCATCACCGTGCTGCCGTCCTTCGCGGCGCGCTGGCTCCTGCCGCGCATCGGCCGCTTCATCGCCGCGCATCGCGAGATCGACGTCGACGTGCGCGCCTCGAACGGCCTCGCCGACTTCAAGCGCGACGACCTCGACATCGGCATCCGCCACGGCTTCGGCGACTGGCCGGGCCTCGTGGTGGAGAAGCTCATGGACGACGTGTACTTCCCGGTGTGCAGCCCGCGCATCGCGGGCGGCGTGCCGAAGCGCCCCGCGGACCTCGCGCGCTACACGCTGCTGCGCTCCGAGGGCGAGCCATGGCAGCCGTGGTTCGCCGCGGCGGGGCTCGACTGGCCGGAGCCCGCGCGCGGCTCGATCTTCAGCGATTCCTCGCACACGATGCACGCGGCGATCGAGGGCCAGGGCATCGCGCTCGCGCGGGTCTCGCTCCTCGGCAACGACCTCGCCACCGGCGCGCTGGTGAAGCCCTTCGCGATCGAGATTGCGTCGGCGAAGAGCCATTACCTCGTGTATCCGCCGCGGCTGCGCGACGCGCCCAAAGTGAAGCTCTTCCGCGCGTGGCTCTTCGAGGAGCTCGCGCGCGATCGCGCGCTCAGCCCGGTCGCAGCCGGATCCACACCGGCGCGTGGTCGCTCGGCTTCTCGCGCCCGCGGTGCTCGCGGTCGACCTCGGCCGCCTCGAGGCGCGGCGCGAGGCCGGGACTGAGCAGCAGGAAGTCCATGCGGAAGCCGGCGTTGCGCGCATAGGCGCTCGCGTTTGTCCAGAAGGTGTAGACGCGCTCCTTCGGATGCAACTCGCGCGTCGCATCGATCCAGCCCTGCGCGAGGAGACGCCGGTACGCTTCGCGCGCCTGCGGCTGCATCACCGCGTCCTCGCGCCACCACCACGCGTTGTAGATGTCGAAGTCGGTCGGCACGACGTTGAAATCGCCCGCGAGGATCGCGGGCCTCCTGCTTCGCAGCAACGAGCGCGCATGCGCCTCCAGGCGCTCGAACCACGCGAGCTTGTAATCGAAGCGCGGGCCGGGCTGCGGGTTGCCGTTGGGCAGGTACACCGAGGCGACCACGAGCCCGTCCACCTCCGCCTCCAGGTAGCGCGCCTCGCGATCCTCTTCGTCGCCGGGCAATCCGCGGCGGATC
>JAICTR010000398.1 GCA_025936275.1 Burkholderiales bacterium | reverse complement strand
CCCCTCGACGCGCACGCGGTCTATCGCTGGCGTCGCAAGGGCGACACCTACCGCATCACCGGCGAGGGCGAGGCGGTGGGCCTCTTCCGCCTCTTCGTCGACGGCCAGATCTTCCAGGAGAGCGAGGGCACGATCACGTCGGCGGGCCTGCGCCCCGAGCGCTTCCTCGAGCGGCGCGGCGGCCGCGAGGACGAGGGGCTCGAATTCGACTGGCTCCAGCACACCGTGACGCTCGAACGCGGCGACGAGAGGAAGACCGCGCCGCTCGTGGGCGACACGGTGGACTGGCTCACCATGATCTTCGAGCTCGCGCACATGCCGCCGCACGGCGCCGGCGCCTCCCTCGACCTGCACGTGTACACGCAGCGCAAGCTCTACGATTTCGACCTCAAGGTCGTGGGGCTCGAGGAGATCGAGATCCCGCTCGGCAAGGTGCGCGCGCTGCACCTGCGCCACGTCGATCCCGAGGACGGCAAGACGATCGACGTGTGGCTCGGCGTGGACCACCACTACCTGCCGGTGAAGATGCGCTACCCGGTGGCGAAGATGCAGCTCATGGTGGAGCAGTCGGCCGCTCGCATCACGGAGCGCTGAGATGGCCCTCTCGCGCCCGCAGCTCGAGGCGATCGTCGATGCGCTCACCATCGTGCTGCCCGCGCGCGAGCCCGCCGACGCGCAGCTGCATCGCTTCTTCCGCGAGCACCGCAACCTCGGCCAGCGCGATCGCGCCCTGGTCGCGGACACGGTGTACTCGGCGCTGCGCCGCCGCCGCCTCCTCGAAAGCGTGACCGCCACCGCCTCGCCGCGGGAGATCGCGCTCGCCGCGCTGGTGAAGCTGCAGGGGGTCGGCATCGGCCAGTTCGAGTCGGCGCTCCGTCCCGGCGAGAAGGAATGGCTCACGACGCTCAAGGCGCTCGACATCGAGTCGTTGCCCTACGAGGTGCGCGTGGACCTCCCCGACTGGGTGATCGAGCGCCTGAAGCCGCTTTTGGGCGAGGAGGCGCTGCTCGCCCTCGCGCGCGGCCTGCAGGAAGGCGCGCCGCTCGACCTGCGCGTGAATACGCTCAAGGCGCCGCGCGAGGCGGTGCTCGATCGGCTCGATTACGACGAGCTGCCCGCGCAGGCCACGCGCTATTCGCCGCTCGGCGTGCGCCTGCGCGGCAAGCCCGCGCTCAACAAGCATCCGATGTTCCTCGATGGCGCGGTCGAGGTGCAGGACGAGGGCAGCCAGATCCTCGGCCTCCTCGTGCAGCCGCGCCGCGGCGAGATGGTGGTCGATTTCTGCGCCGGCGCCGGCGGCAAGACCCTGCAGATGGGCGCGGCGATGCATTCCACGGGCCGCCTCTACGCCTTCGACGTCTCGGACCGGCGCCTCGACAACCTCGCGCCGCGCCTCAAGCGCTCGGGCCTCTCCAACGTCTTCCCGCAGCGCATATCGGGCGAGAACGATGCGAAGGTGAAGCGCCTGCGCGGCAAGATCGACCGCGTGCTGGTCGATGCGCCCTGCACCGGGCTCGGCACGCTGCGCCGCAACCCCGATCTCAAGTTCCGCCAGACCGCCGAGGGCCTCGTCGAGCTCAACGCCAAGCAGCGCGCCATCCTCGAATCGGCGGCGGGCCTGGTGAAGCCCGGCGGGCGCCTCGTGTACGGCACCTGCAGCCTGCTTCGCGAGGAGAACGAGGCGATCGTGGAGGCGTTCCTCGCCGCGCATGCGGATTTCCGGCTGGTGCCGGCAGCGGAAGTGCTCGAACGCCAGGGCGTGCGTGTACCCTTCGAGGGCCCCTACCTGCGGCTCTACCCCCACGTGCACGGCACCGATGGATTCTTCGCCGCGGTGATGGATCGCGAGGAGACGCCCCGATGAAGCCCGATTTCGCCGCGGCCTGGATGGCGATCCACGACACGGCGCTCTCCGCCACGCCCGCGCAGTGGTTCTGGCAGCTCGCCGCGATCGGCGCCGCGCTCCTTCTCGGACGTCTCGCCACCACCGAGGTGCACCGCCACATCCACGCGAGCAAGCGCTGGAAGCTCGGCAAGGGCAGCTTCGAGCGCGTCACGTTCCCGCTCCTCACGCTCGCGTTCATGGCGCTCGCCGAGTTGCTGCTCGGGCGGTTCCAGCCGGTGCTGCTGGTGAACATCGCGAAGTCGCTGCTGATCGCGCTGGTGGTGATCCGGCTCGCGGTCTTCGTGCTGGGGCACATCCTCCCCGAGGGCGCGTTCCTGCGAAGCGCGGTGCGCGTCATCGCGTGGGTCGCCTGGATCGCCGTGGTGCTGCACGCGACGGGACTCCTTCCCGACGTGGTCGATGCGCTGAACGACGTCGGCTTCACCCTCGGCAAGTCGAAGCAGCGCGTGACGCTCTGGCTCGCGATGCAGGCGGTGACCGCGCTCGCGGTGACGCTCGCGCTCACGCTCTGGCTCGGGCGGATCACCGAGACGCGCGTGCTCGCCGCCGAGACGCTGCAGATGTCCACGCGCGTGGTGATCGCGAAGCTGGTGCGCGCCTCGGCCGTGCTGGTCGCGATCTTCGTCGCGCTCCCGCTGGTGGGCATCGACGTCACCGCGCTCTCGATCTTCAGCGGCGCGCTCGGCGTGGGCCTGGGCTTCGGCCTGCAAAAGATCGCCAGCAACTACGTGAGCGGCTTCATCGTGCTGCTCGACCGGAGCCTGCGCATCGGCGATGTGATCACGGTGGAGGGCCGGCGCGGCGAGGTGAAGGCGATCGAGTCGCGCTACACGGTGATCCGGGGGCTCGATGGGGTGGAATCGATCGTCCCCAACGAGACGCTCATCACGCAGACGGTGAGCCACCATACCTACAGCGACCCCAAGGTCTCGGTGGTGATCCCGGTCTCGGTCGCCTACGAGTGCGACGTGCGCGAGGCCTGCTCGCTCCT